>NZ_BAABFL010000476.1:0-63463 GCF_039540975.1 Kistimonas scapharcae | reverse complement strand
CGTTTTGTGCAAAAACTGTACTCTGTTGCCAAAAGTACGGCCAGCTTGCTCACATTCCCAAGGTTAAGCGGGATTTAAGGAGTCATTTGTCTCTTACGTCTGATTCCAGATACTGTTTATTATTGATAATTATTCCCATCTAGGATCGAAATCGCTAGAATCCGTGGTCTGTGTTCAGGGAATATGCCGTACCTGATGACGCGTTGAATCATCCAAAGCCGGGGAAACCATGTCAGGTGTTGTAGTAGCCGCACTTTATCAATTTGTCAGTCTGCCGGATTACCAGGCGTTGCGTGAGCCGTTGCTGTCATGTTTGCTGGACAATGGTGTCAGAGGATCATTGTTGCTGGCAGAAGAAGGGATTAACGGCACAGTAGCCGGTTCCCGGGCGGGGATTGATGCACTGAAAGCCTGGCTGGCGGCCGATGGGCGGTTTACGGATCTGACGTATAAAGAGTCGCTGTCGGATGACAATCCGTTCTATCGTACCCGGGTCAAACTCAAGCGGGAAATTGTCACCATGGGGGTACCCGGTGTTTCTCCCGTTAAGGCGGTAGGTCAGTATGTGGAGCCGGAAGACTGGAATGCCCTGATTTCGGATCCGGAGGTACTGCTGGTTGACACCCGTAATGACTACGAAATTGAGGTGGGCACTTTTAAGGGCGCCATCAATCCCGAAACCGATAATTTCCGGCAGTTTCCCGATTGGGTTGATAAACAGCTTAAACCGGCCAAAAAGCAACGGGTTGCCATGTTCTGTACCGGGGGGATTCGTTGTGAGAAAGCGACATCGCTGTTACTGGAACAAGGTGTGGAAGAGGTTTACCACCTGAAAGGCGGCATTCTTAAATACCTGGAGACGGTACCGGCATCAGACAGTCTCTGGCAGGGAGAATGTTTTGTTTTTGATAATCGCGTGACCGTTAATCATGACCTTGAGCCTGGTCATTATGACCAGTGCCATGGCTGCAGGCGCCCCATTACCGAAGACGACAAGCGTTCGCCGTTGTATGTGCGTGGTGTGACCTGCCCCTATTGCCATGACAGCCAGACGGAGCGTTCCCGTGCCCGGGCTGCCGAACGTCAGAAGCAGATTGATCTGGCCAGGAAACGTGGTGAGCCCATGCCTCTGGGCAATACCCGACAAAAAGAGAGCTGAACATCAGACGTTTGTGTCGACACTGCCATCTATAGAGCCATCTGTCGTATACCGATAAGATAACGTAATACCTGCCAGCCACACCTGGGGACGGTGTGACTGTTGCAGTGCATAAGACTATCCAGGATGCCATTTTGAGTGAAACAGTACACGCTGCCGGCCATGAGGCCGGAGAACAGCACGATTTCCGCATTTATAACTGGCAGCGTATCCGCCGCATTGCGCTTGAGTTCAAGCGCGAACTGGTGGTTGCCAACATTGTGGCCCTGCTGGCGACGCTGGCCAGTGTACCGACGCCGTTATTGTTGCCATTATTGGTGGATGAGGTGTTGTTGCAGGAGCCCGGCGCGGTCGTGGCGACCCTTCGGCCGCTGATACCGAATGAGTGGCATGGACCGTCTTTCTATATCCTGCTGGTGCTGGGGGTTACCATTCTCCTGCGTATACTGGCACTGATTTTCAATGTCTGGCAGACACGGCAGTTCACGATTATTTCCAAAGAAGTGGTTTTTCGGATGCGATCCAGCCTTCTGCACAAGTTGTCGCGGGTATCCATGTCGGAATATGAGACGCTGGGCAGTGGTTCGGTTGCTTCCCGCTTTGTGACGGATCTCAATACCATTGACCAGTTTATTGGTTCAACAGTCAGCCGCCTGTTGGTAGCGGTCCTGTCAATCATTGGAACAGCAGCGGTGTTGTTGTGGCTGCATTGGCAGCTGGCCTTGATTATTCTGTTTTTCAATCCGGTAGTGATTTGGTTTACCACGCGCCTGGGCAAGAAGATCCGCACGCTCAAAAAAGAGGAAAACAGCGCTTTTGATGTCTTTCAGGCAGCCCTGACGGAAACATTGGATGGCATTCAGCAGATCCGGACCGCTAACCGCGAGAAACACTACATCAGTCGTTTGCTTGACCATGCTCGTGCCGTACGGGATCGCTCAACCGCCTTTGCCTGGAAAAACGACGCGGCCTCACGGTTCAGCTTTGTGCTGTTTCTGCTGGGGGTAGATGTTTTCCGTGCCTGCGCCATGTTGACGGTAGTGTTTTCTGATCTTTCCATCGGTGAGATGTTTGCGGTATTTGGCTATCTCTGGTTCATGATGGGGCCGGTTAACGAGTTGCTGAGCATGCAGTATGGCTACTTTGCCTCTAATGCGGCGCTGAAGCGTATCAACAACCTGTTGGAGCTGGAAGAAGAACAGCGCTATACCGCTTTGCTGGACCCTTTCCGTGGCCATAAAACCGTGGGTCTGGATATTGAGAATGTACATTTTGCCTATGGCGACAATGAAATCCTCAAAGGGGTGTCGTTGTCAGTGAAAAAGGGTGAAAAGGTGGCACTGGTCGGTGCCAGTGGTGGCGGCAAGTCAACGCTGGTCAAGGTGCTATTAGGGCTCTATGCGCCAACGCAGGGCTGTGTGCGTTTCGGGGATACACCCATGGAGCAGATTGGTGTCGATGCCATCCGCGAGAATGTGGTGACCGTTTTACAGCACCCGGTTCTGTTCAATACCTCTGTGCGGGAAAATCTCTGCCTGGGCAGGCCTGTGCCCGATGAAAAACTGTGGCAGGCGCTGGATGTTGCCCAGCTCAAGTCATTTATTGAGCAAATGGAAGTCGGTCTTGAAACCTTGGTTGGCAACCAGGGGGTTCGTTTATCCGGTGGGCAGCGTCAGCGGCTGGCCATTGCCCGTATGATCGTCGCTGACCCCGCAATCGTGATACTGGATGAAGCAACCTCTGCCCTGGATACTGCAACGGAATTCCTGCTCCACAAAGGCATGGAAGAATTTCTGTCCAGCCGCACCACGCTCATTATTGCCCACCGCCTGAGTGCCGTGAAGCAGGCGGATCGTGTTTATGTCTTTGAGGATGGCTGTATCAGTGAGGAAGGTGGACACGATGAGTTGCTTCAGCAGAATGGCCTTTATGCCCGGCTCTATGGGCACCTGCAATAACGGTAAAAGAAACGGTACTGAGTGACGTTTTATTATTATCAGGCAAGATCTATAGCACGCGCTGTATTTTCGGTCTTGCCTGTCTTTTATAGCGTTTCAGTCTTGCCTCAGTTTATGAAAGTTTTTCCGGTAACGATGGAGGTTCCAGCGTTTTTTGTCTGATGATGTAGACACTGACACAGCTCGCAATCACTACCAGCAATAACCGTACAGGCCACAGCGGAACCATTATGATGGATACGCTGATGCTGAGCCAGAGTACGGTCAGGGTATAGATTTTCGCCTTTCGCGGAATGCCCTTTCCATCCAGATAGTAATGAATATAACGCCCCAGATGGGGGTGCTCCAGCAGCCACTGGTGAAACGCCGGAGAGCTGCGTAGAAAACAGGCTGCAGCCAGTAGCAAAAAGGGCGTGGTGGGCAATACCGGCAAAAAAATCCCCAGAATACCCAGTGCTGTAGAAAGAATGCCGGCGGCGGTCAGCAGCAGTCGGATGAGGGGGTTCTTCTGTAATTTATCCGGTGTATTCGTTGTCATAAAGGCACTGTGGCAGATTCAAAACGGCTTTCACTTTACTGTACCACAGCGACTGTAGGGATCAGGAGTCGCCGCTGTATTTGAGCGTTATATAAGGTGCCTGCTGTTGTGAATCTTCTATATTCTGATGCAATATATAAATGTAAATTGTACAAATACAAATAAATGTATAATTATAGTGTGCCATACATCCTATCACTATCGTGAAGACAAGGCGTCAGGAGGGAGCCATGCCGGCTATTTACAATGCTCCATTGAAAGATATTCGTTTTCTTATTCACGGGCTGCTGGAGGGTGGTGGCTTGTCGTCACTGGCCAAATACCATGAGATCACGCCAGATCTGATGGGTGCTGTGCTGGATGAAGGCGCAAGGCTCTGCGAGCAGGAGTTTCTGGCGGTCAATGCCAGCGGTGATGAGCAGGGCTGCAACTATGATGTGGATACACAGTCTGTGACCACGCCTGCGGGTTTCAAGCAGGCTTACCAGGCCTTTGTGGAATGTGGTTGGCTGGGTATCAGCATGGATGAAACCTGGGGAGGGCAGGCTATGCCGCACCTTCTGGGGTTTGCCATGGAAGAGATGAGCTGTGCCGCCAACCTGTCGCTGAGTATGTATCCGGGACTGACCGTGGGGGCGATGAACCTGATTGCCACCCATGCCAATGAACAGTTGCAGCAGGCCTACCTTCCCAACATGGTCAGTGGACAGTGGTCAGGTACCATGTGTTTGACCGAACCTCAGTGTGGTACGGACCTGGGTATGATCCGGACCAAAGCGGAACCTCAAGACGATGGCAGTTATGCCATTAGCGGCAATAAAATCTGGATTACCAGCGGCGAACATGATCTTGCCGAGAATATCATTCACCTTGTCCTGGCCCGATTGCCGGACGCGCCTGAAGGCGTTAAAGGGATCTCTCTCTTTCTTGTGCCGAAAGTGCTGGAAGATAGTCGGCGTAATGCTTTAGGTTGCACAGGGCTTGAACACAAAATGGGTATCCGTGGCTCTGCCACCTGTTTCATGAATTTTGATAATGCTGTGGGTTGGCTGGTGGGTGAACCTCACAAAGGACTCAGCTGTATGTTCACCATGATGAATGCTGCACGTCTGATGGTGGGTCTTCAGGGGCTGGGAACAGCGGAAAGCGCCTACCAGACAGCGCTCTCGTTTGCCCGTGAACGCCTGCAGAGCCGTTCCATTTCGGGTCCAGTAGCGCCGGATCAGCCGGCAGATCCTATCCTTGTCCATCCGGATGTTCGCCGCATGTTGTTGCGCCAGAAAGTGATAAACGAAGGAAACCGTGCCCTGGCTTACTGGACTGCCATGCACATCGATATCAGTCTTCACCATGATGACGAAGCAGTGCGTCAGCAGGCAGATGATATTGTTCAGTTAATGACGCCCGTGGTCAAAGCGCATCTGACCGATGAGGGATTTGATTGCTGTAACCTGGCGCTGCAGACGCTGGGTGGTTCGGGGTTTACAAAGGACTGGGGGATTGAGCAGCTGGTGCGGGACGTTCGAATTACCCGCATTTACGAAGGCACCAATGGTATTCAGGCGCTGGACCTGGTCGGCCGGAAGCTGCCCATGCAAGGGGGCAGACTGATCCGCAGCTTCCTTCAATTGCTGGATACAGAGCTGAAAGCATATAGCCACCATCGCCACTATCCTGCCGTGAAGGCGGCGAGGGATGACATGCAGGCGGCAACGTTCTGGTTGGCGCAGGAAGGTGTGAAAGATCCGGAAGAGGTGGCTCAGGGGGCAACCCCTTACCTGCGCCTGCTGGCGCTGACCGCCATCGGCTGGTTGTGGCTGAAAATGAGCCTGAAGGCTGAGCAGATGTTGGCCGATGGAGATCCCGATGTCGGGTTTTACCAGGGCAAGATAAAATCTGCGGATTTTTACATGGCCAAGGTGCTGGCGGAAACCACCATCCTGCTTAAGGATATTCAGTCTGGCAAGCAGGTGCTGATGGCATTTGGCGACGAAGAATTTTAATACCCATTGCCTATCGACAGGATAAAAAATCGTTATTTTTATTGGTATAACAGTTGGCCTCATACTGAGTATCAACGTAGTGATGGGTTTTATATCAGGAGCCAGCAATGTTGGAGAGTCGTGAAGGCCAGCCGGTACCAAAGGTAACGTTCCGTATACGTGAAGACGGGGAGTGGGAAGACCTTTCCACCGATGACCTGTTTAAGGGTAAGACGGTGATTGTCTTCTCTCTTCCCGGCGCATTTACACCCACCTGTTCATCGACCCATCTGCCCCGTTACAACGAGCTGGCAGATGTGTTCCGTCGTCAGGGTGTCGATGCCATCCTCTGTGTATCGGTCAACGATACCTTCGTTATGAATGAATGGAAAAAAGACCAGGATGCCGAAAACATCACGTTCATTCCTGATGGCAACGGCGAGTTTTCCGATGGTATGGGCATGCTGGTTGACAAGAATGAGCTGGGTTTCGGGCAGCGCAGCTGGCGTTATTCGATGCTGGTGAAAGACGGAATCGTGGAAAAGATGTTCATTGAACCTGATGAACCCGGTGACCCTTTCCACGTCAGTGATGCCGACACGATGCTGAATTATCTCTGCAGCGATTGGCAGGAGCCCGATGCCTGGGCGCTATTTACCCGTGAGGGATGCCCGCACTGTGCCCGGGCAAAAGCGATGCTTGAGGACAGAGGGTTTGCCTATGAAAACATTCCCTTGATTCGGGGCAGTCATGCTTCCAGAGTCCTCAGGGCAGTCGCCAATGCTGGCACTGTACCGCAGGTATTTCTGAATGGCCGACTGATTGGCGGAGCCGATGATCTGGAGCAATATTTTGCCGCTCAGTGAAAAGTGTATTAACCCTTCGCATAACTTTTTCCGGCGCCCAGGCGCCGTTTTTTTTTAGGGTCAATTCCCGCTTTCGCTTTTTATCTCCACGCCGCTTGCCGTATGCTTTAAGGAGAGAATAAAAAGGGTGGGGGAATGCCGTAGTGAGAGACAGACTTGCATGGCTTTTGTCTGGCTGCTTGTTGTTGCAGGGGGCTTCGTTACAGGCTTCACCGGATGTTGCTGATTCGGTGGTGCCGGAAGAGGGAGCCGGGGCCACGTCGCAAGAGCGGGTCCGTGCCAGCGAGTTTATGGTGGCGGCAGCTAATCCTCATGCGGTCAAGGCAGGTTATGAAATTCTCCGGGAAGGCGGTAGCGCAGTTGATGCGATGATTGCGGTCCAGCTGGTGCTTAACCTGGTGGAGCCTCAATCATCTGGAATTGGTGGTGGTGCATTTGTCGTTTATTACGACAGTGATACCGGACAACTCTCGAGCTGGGATGGTCGGGAAACAGCGCCACAGGCAGTCACTGCGGATTTATTCCTGGATAAAAAAGGAAAACCTCTGTCGTTTTATGATGCCGTGGTGGGTGGTCGATCAGTGGCGACACCCGGCACATTAAAGCTGATGCATAATCTGCATGAGCGCTATGGCAAGCTGGATTGGGAGATGTTGTTCCAGCCTGCCATCCGGTTGGCTCAGGACGGTTTCCGGGTGTCCCAACGGTTGGCGGCGTTGATTGCCAAAGACGAAAATCGGCTACGCCGCTATCCTGTGACAGCGACTTACTTTTTCCCCGGTGGTGAGGCCCTGAAGGAGGGTGATTTACTCACCAATGTCATTTTTGCCAACACCTTGTCGTTAATTGCCGAAAAGGGCATTGAACCGTTTTATACAGGCGAAATCGGGCGTGACATCGTGGCTGCGGTTCGTTCTGTTATCGATAACCCCGGTGTCCTGAGTCGGGAGGACCTGGCCAATTACCAGGTCTGGGAACGGGAACCGGTCTGTATTGATTATCGGGGTGATGCTGTTTGCGGTATGGGGCCTCCGAGTTCGGGTGGACTGACCGTTGGACAGATTTTGGGGATGCTGGAGCCATTCAATCTCACTGAGTTGGGGGCTGAGAATCCGGAAAGTTGGCGGCTCATTGGTGACGCGTCTCGTTTGGCGTTTGCGGATCGTGGCCACTATTTAGCGGATGCTGACTTTGTCACGCTGCCCGAGGGGCTGTTGGACAACGATTATCTCCGGCAGCGCAGTGAATTACTGAATACCAAACGCGCCCTTACCAATGTCAAGCCTGGTACACCGCCCGGTAAGATAAATCTACAACGTGCCAAAGACGAATCAATTGAACTGCCATCAACGACACACCTGAGCATTGTGGATGCAGAGGGCAATGTCGTTTCCATGACATCGACCATTGAGAATGCATTTGGTTCACGACTGATGGTCAGGGGTTTCCTGTTGAACAATGAAATGACCGATTTCTCATTTCTCCCCAGCAAGGATGGCAAGCCTGTCGCCAACCGGATAGAGCCGGGAAAACGTCCCCGTTCATCCATGGCGCCGACCGTTGTGATGCGGGATGACAAGCCTTATCTGGTGGTGGGATCGCCAGGTGGCAGTCGTATTATTGGGTATGTGGCCAAGACATTGATTGCCCATCTGGACTGGCAGATGCCGATTGATGAGGCGATCCAGTTACCCCACCTGATCAATCGATTCGGACCCTATGATCTTGAAGCGGGCACGGCAGCAGAAAAACTGGCAACTTCTCTCAAGGCAATGGGGTATCAGGTTAACTTGCGTGATCTGAACAGTGGTTTGCATGGCATTGTAATCACGGAAAAGGGCCTGGAGGGAGCGGCAGATACTCGCCGTGAGGGTGCCGTGATGGGAGACTGATGCGATCCGGATATAAGGCTGACATAAGCGTGTGCTATAACGCTATACCATGTAAGAGGGAATTGAAGGGAGTGTGAATGGTTTTTCTGGGTAATTTTCGACAGACCGAGGTACCCCGCTTTGGGTTTTCCATGCTGTTGTTGATGCTGATGACGGTGGTGGTGGTGTTTCCCTTCATGCCGGATGTGATTCGGGCCGGTTTTATGCTGAAAGTGTCGTTGACAATGCTGCTGGTGGCCTCCGTTTATATCCTGAGTCATAAGCGCAAGTTTTTGATTATTGCCAGTATGCTTGCCTTTCCGACCTTTATTACCCTGTGGTTACCGGTACTCTATAACAAACCGACGTTTATTTTTCTGGATAACATTACCAATCTGATGTTTTTCAGTTATGTGATTTATGAATTGTTGGTACTGATCTTTTCTGCAAAGCGGGTAGATCGCAATATCATATACGGCAGTATGTGTGTGTATATGCTGTTGGGGTTGCAGGGCGCGTTTATTTACACACTCCTGGAGTTCTGGATGCCTGGTTCATTCCATGGTGAGGGGCTGGCGAGTATTCACGATATTTCAACGTTTATTTATTTCAGCTTTGTCACGCTGTCGACATTAGGATATGGAGACATTGTGCCGGCTACCCGTGCTGCCCAGGCAATCGCCAGCATGGAGGCACTTATTGGTCAGTTTTACCTGACGGTGCTGGTAGCACGACTAGTCGGTATCCACATCAGTCAGCGTTAACAAGGTGGTTAACCAATAAAAGAAAAGCCCGTCGTTTAGACGGGCTTTTGGTTTTTAGGCTGTATGGCTTTTGTAATCAGGATCGTTGTGTTCGATCAATTCACCTTTCACCCGTTCACGCATGGCCTGGATGATCTTATAAAGCACCGGCGTCAGCAGTGTGCCAAGGATCGTGGCGGCCAGCATACCGCACATGACCGTGGTACCCAATGAACGACGGCTGGCTGCACCTGCACCACTGGCAACCACAAGCGGCATAACACCCAGGATGAAGGAGAGCGCTGTCATCATAACCGCACGGAAACGCAGCCCTGCAGCATTAAGGGCTGCGTCAAAGATGCTATTGCCCTGCTGGCGTTGAACCATGGCGAATTCGACGATCAGGATCGCCGTCTTCGCCGAGATCCCTATCAGCAGTACCAGACCTATCTGGGCATAGATATCGTTGACCATGCCTGTCACGAATAACCCCGCCATGGCGCCGAACACAGCGATGGGGACTGAAGCAATAACCGCAAACGGAATGTTCCAGCTCTCATACTGGGCGACGAGGAACAGGTATACGAAGATCAGTGCCAGTGAGAACAGAATCGGCGCAAGGTTGCCTGCCTGAATTTCCTGCAGGGACTGGCCTGCCCATGAGAAGGTGTAACCGTCAGGCAGTTTGGCACCCAGTTCCTTCATGGCATTGATGGCGTCACCTGAGCTGTGCCCCGGTGATGCCTGACCATTCACCGTGGCAGACCGGTACAGGTTGAAGTGGGTGAGACTGGTCGGACCCAGGATCGGCGTCAGGCGTGCGAACGTGGAAAGCGGCACCATTTCACCGTCCTTGTTACGGACATAGAAGTGTTGCAGATCCTGAGGTTCCGCACGGTACTCGGTCTGGGCCTGGATGATCACCTGGTAGATACGGCCAAACTTGTTGAAATCGTTGATGTACAACGAGCCCAGCTGTGCCTGCAGGGTCATGAAGACGTCCGACATGGCAATGCCCTGTACCTTGACCTTGTTGCGGTCAACTTCCAGGAAGTACTGGGGGACATTGGCCCGGTAAGTGCTGAATACACGACTCAGGGCCGGATTCTGGTTGGCTTCATAGATCAGGCCGTTGAGGACTTGGGCCAGCTCCTGGGGACTGCGGCTCATGGTGTCCTGCAGGCGGAAGTCGAAGCCGCCAGTGCTGCCGAGGCCGGGAATCGGGGGCAGGTTGAAGGCCATGGCCTGTGCATCAGGGAGTGTCCAGAGGGTGCCCTGGATGCGGCCCAGAATGGCGTTCAGCTGAAGGTCCGGTGATTTCCGTTCAGCCCAGTCTTCCAGTACTGCAATACCCAGTGCATTGTTGGAGCCGGCGCCACCGAGCAGGCTGAAGCCGGATACGGAGATAAAGTCCGTGACACCTTTCTGCTGCAGCATCAATTCAGTGATGCGGTGCATCACGTCTTCGGTACGGTTGACGGACGACGCGTCAGGTAGCTGTACATCCACAAAGATAAAGCCTTGGTCTTCCTCCGGTACGAATCCTGTGGGCACCGTTTTCGCCAGGAATCCGGTACTGCCCAGCAATACCAGGAACAGGATGCCCATCAGCGTGGAGCGACGCAGCATCCAGCGCACCCAGCCGGTATAACCGCCCGTGAGCTTGGTGATGAACAGTTCAAAGGGCTTCAGGAACGCCATGTGTCCCATGCGGCCCTGTTTCAGGAGAACGACGCACAGCGCGGGGCTGAGGGTCAGTGCGTTGACGGAGGAGATCAGAACCGCAACCGAAATGGTCACCGAGAACTGTTTATATAGCTCACCGGTAATGCCCGGCATGAAGCCGACGGGGACGAAAACCGCCAACAGCACCAGTGTTGTAGCGATAACCGGGCCGGTCACTTCCCGCATCGCCTCGATGGTGGCGGCGACCGGTTCCATTTTCTCCTTGGTGATTAATCGTTCGACATTTTCGATGACCACGATCGCATCATCGACCACCACCCCGATCGCCAGAACCAGACCAAACAGCGTAATACTGTTGATGGTGTAGCCAAGGGCGTTCATCACCGCAAAGGTTCCGATCAGGGAAACCGGAATCGCGATGGAGGGGATCAATGTTGCACGCCAGTTCTGAAGGAACAGGAATACAACCAGGATAACCAGACCAACGGCCTGATAAAGGGTGGTTACCACCTCATCAATAGACGCATTAATGAATTTGGTAGTGTCGTAGGGGATATGGTATTCCAGTCCCTGTGGGAAGTTCTTGGAAAGGGTTTCGATCTCTGCGTAAACGCTCTTGGCCACCTGGGTCGCATTGGCATCAGGGAGCTGATAAATAACGATAAAGGCTGTCGGATTGTTGTTCAGCTTGGCGCTGGCGCTGTAGGTTTTGGAACCCATCTGGATTTTGGCGACGTCCCGAAGGCGAACGATGGCGCCATCGGTCTTGGCACGGATAATGACGTTGCCAAACTCTTCCGGGCTGACTAAACGACCACGGGTTTGGATCGTATATTCAAACTGCTGGTCTGGCAGGGTGGGGCCCTGACCGAGTTTGCCGGCAGCAACGATGGTATTCTGTTCCTGCAGTGCCTTCTGGATATCCGCAACGGTGACGTCCAGGGAGTGCATGCTGTCTGGATCCAGCCAGATCCGCATGCTATAGGTCATTTCGCCCATAACCTCGACTTTGGCCACACCGTCAAGACGTGCCAGGGGTTCGGTCAGGTAGTTGGTGGCATAGTTGCTCAGGAATATCTGGTCAAACTTGTTGCCTTTGGCAAACAGGTTGATACCCATCAGCATGTTGCTGGACTGCTTGATGGTGGTGATACCCTGACGACGCACCTCTTCCGGCAGGCTGGATTCAGCAATGGCGACCCGGTTCTGAACGTTGACCTGTGCCATGTCGTCATCGGTGCCACTCTTGAAGGTGACCGTAATGGAGGCTGAGCCGTTGTTGGAGGCTGTCGACTCAATGTAGAGCATATCCTCTACGCCGTTGATCTGTTCCTCAATCGGACGAATGACCGATTCTTCAACCACGCTGGCGCTGGCGCCGGGATAGACAGCGGAAACTGTCACCTGGGGTGGCGCCAGTTCAGGATACATATTAACTGGCAGGGTATAGAGGGAGATCAATCCCGCCAGCGTGATGACTATCGAGATGACAAAGGCAAACTTCGGCCTGTGTATGAAAAACTGACTGATCATTACTCGGCCCCTGCGCTGGCTTCAGATGTGGTGCCGGCGGTAGCTGAGTGGGATGACGGCTCTTTCGGGTTGGACAGGGTGCCGGTTTCCAGGTTGATGGTTTTCATGACAGGGTTAACCACAACGCCGGGACGGACCTTCTGAAGACCCTCTACAACGATACGCTCACCGTGTTGCAGCCCTTTGTTGACTACCCACATGGCGCCAAGGCGACGACCCATGTCCACCATCCGGGTTTCAATTTTGTTGTCCGCTGTCACAACCAGTACAAATCGACCCTGCTGGTTTTCCTGCACGGCGGCCTGAGGAATCAGAGGCATTTCCGTCTTTTCTTTGCTTTCGGCGATCAGGGTCACATACAGACCGGGCAGCAGGATGTTTTCCGGATTGGGGAATTCGGCCCGCATATTGATGGTGCCTGTGGTTTCATCCGCGCGGGTATTGGCGAAGTTGAAGGTGCCGGGCTGGGAGAACTCGCCACCGGTCGGCAGTCGCAGAGACAGGTCAAAATCATTCGGGCGTTCACGGCTACCGGCGTATTGCTCCAGGTACTTGATTACGTCCTTGTCATTAACAGAGAAGGAAACATACATGGGGTCAGTGCTGGTCAGTACCGCCAGTGGTTCACTGGACGGGCCGACCAGGTTGCCGACACTGTACCGCGCTTTGCCGATTTCACCACTGAACGGTGCGGTAATCCGGGTATACGACAAGTTGATCATGGCGGTTTCAAGCTCGGCCTGACGAGCCTGCACAGATGCACGGGCCTGGGCGTCGTTACTGGTCAGTGTGTCCACGTCAGACTGACTGATAAAGCCTTTGGGAAACAGTTCACGACCACGTTTCAGTGCTTTTTCCGCACGGATCAGTTCTGCCTTGCTGCTACTCAGGTTGGCTTTGGCCTGGCTGATAGAGGCTTCAAACGGGGCGGGATCAATCTGAAACAACAGTTGACCTTTTTCGACCCGGTCACCTTCGATAAAGTCACGACGGATCAGGTAGCCTTCCACCCGGGCGCGGAGCTTTACTTCTTCGACGGCTTCGGTACGGGCGACAAATTCCCGGTAATCCCCAACGGGGCGGTTTTCAACCGTGACTACGGATACCGCAGGTGCCGGTGCGGCTGTCTGTTGCTTGTCAGCATCATCGCTGCACCCTGCAAGCAGGAGTGAGAAGCCAGCGGCAAGCGCGAGGCTCGTCTTGATAGAAAATCGGTTGGTTATGGTCATTCCTGTATCTCATTCAGCTGTGCAGGCACAGACAAGTCATCCATCACTGCTGACGGTAAGACGGGTATCTGTCAGCAAGGTTGCTCTTTAGTTGTAAAAGCCGTTGTCTATCCCGAAATGGGCCTATTGCCAGTCATGGAATAGCAATGAAATACGACAACGGTAGAGTTTTGGCGTAATCGTACCACTATAAGAGCGCACCCGGTGCGACAGAAGCTGTAAAAATACGTGTTTTTTTCCGTTCCGGCAGGTTTCGACTTGCGTTAACACACGGGAGAGTATAGCGTTCATTCCCGATTGAAAACTTCACATTGTGTATAAAGCTGTCTGCCTGTTGTAAGCACTGCCTTTTGTCGTGTCAGTAATGCACGGCGACACGTCTTATTTACGGCATCCTTACAATCAGTAAAACCCATCAAAAGGTTGGTGGATTACAATAGACTCATGATGGAACGCGACGGCGAAACGGGTACTGCGAAGTAGTGGAGTTTTCTCTGCTGAATTTCCAAGATAAACAGGATCTGCAAAGCACGACAGCCTATGACCAAAATACTGCTGGTAGACGACGATATCGAACTGTGTGAACTCCTGGTCGAATTGCTCGGTACGGAAGGATTCAATGTAACCGCGGTTCATGATGGTGCGGCTGGCGTAGAAGCTGCGCTGACGGGTGAATATGAGCTGGTGCTACTGGATGTGACCTTGCCCAAACTGAATGGGTTCGAGGTTCTGCGTACCATCCGGCAGCAGAGTCAGACACCGGTATTGATGCTGACAGCCCGTGGCGATGATGTGGACCGCATTGTTGGTCTGGAAATCGGTGCAGATGATTATCTGCCGAAGCCATACAAGCACCGTGAGCTGGTGGCACGTATGAAGGCGATCCTGCGGCGTACCCAGATAGAGCCGGAAAAAACAACATCGCGTAAAAAACAGCTTGAGATTGATGATCTGATGCTGAATCTGGCCAATCATGAAGTCTATGTGTCAGGGGATTTGCTGGATGTTACCGCGACGGAGTTCATTGTTCTCAAAACGCTGATCGAGAAAGCCGGTGAGCTGGTGACACGTGATGAATTGACCCAGACCGCGCTTAGTCGTCGGCTTGAACCGTTCGATCGTGCCATTGATATGCATGTCAGTAACCTGCGTCGAAAGATCGGCAATAAGCCTGATGGGCGTCCCAGGCTGAAGACTGTGAGAGGTTCCGGGTATTTTTATATTGGCGAATGATTTCCGTTGATAAGCATCCGCCAATGTTGAAGAAGCCTGGGGCTTTCCTCAAAATTGTTCGTACTTTTTTTCTCCGTATCTGGTACCGGATCTACTGGAAGATATTCCTGTGGTTCTGGCTAGGTACCTGTGTGCTTGTAACAGCCGTTATTTTAACGTTGCTGTATACCGTTGAGCCCGGTGATTTTTTGCCTGAAAAGCGGGCGTTACTCGAAGAGTTGCAGAGCAAGTCGTTGATGGTGGATCGGGCTGGGTTCTACAACAGCGCCCCTATTGATGTCCTGGAAAAGGTCAGCCGCGCCATGCCATTGTCGTCTTATACCTATCTGGTATTGGTGTCTGGCGATGGTCGTTTGATTAGTCTCGGACGTTATCCTCTGCGGAAGGTCAGAAAAACCGTCTTTGAAATGGCGCCAGGTGTCGCACCGGAAATCCGGCTAACGGAAGGGCAGGTTATTGTTGGACCGGCTACCGTCCGTCTTCGTTCCGAAGATTATTCCTTTTTCATGGTGAAGAAGCGGCCAAGGTATCTGTTTTCCCGTGTAGACAGCATTACCCGTAGTCATCCGGGTTTTGTCTGGACAGCTTTGCTGGTCAGTGGGCTCTTGTGTTTGGTATTGACGCTTTATCTGGTGAGACCACTGCGAAAATTACAAAGTGCAGTCGGTCTCATTGCCAGTGGTGATCTATCGGCCCGTGTCGGTCGGGTAGTGTGCAAACGGCACGATGAATTTGGTGAACTTGGGCGAGATTTTGATGTGATGGCGGAGCAACTGGAGCGACTGGATCAGCATAAGCTGCAGCTGTTGCGTAATGTGTCTCATGAGCTGCGATCACCGTTGACCCGGTTGCAGTTGTCGCTGGCTCTGGCGCGAAATAAAACCATTGGCCAGGCAGAAGTTGAGCATGATCGCATTGAGCGGGAGATTGGTCGTCTGGATGAGATGATCGGCCGCATCATCCTTTGGTCCAAGATGTTAACAGCAACGTCAACCGAGCAGACAGAATCTTTCCGGCTGGATGATACAGTGAAAATGCTGGTTGAGGATGCGGATTTTGAGGCCGGCGCCAAAAACCGTTCTGTTGAGTTGATTCACTGTGATGAATGCACGGTTCAGGGCAACAAGAGCTGGTTGTCCAGTGCGGTTGAAAACATCATTCGTAATGCTATCCGGTTTGCACCGGAAGACTCAGTGATCAATGTTTCGCTGGTTAACGCTGAGCTGGTAATCACCTTGACAGTGCGTGATTATGGCCCGGGTGTCCCTGAAGATGCCGTTAGCCATTTGTTTGAGCCGTTTTACCGTGTTGATGAGACCCGTGGCGGAGATAACAGTGGCAGCGGTCTGGGGATGGCCATTGCCCGTGCGGCGGTTGAAGGGCATGGTGGTGCCATTTCAGCCCGTAATGTTGTTCCGGGTCTGGAAATTACCATTGAGCTTCCTGTTACTCATTGAATATCGTCAGTCGTGTCGTTTCATTCGAAGCGTCTTCTTTATTTCATTGATATGCTAAACCGGCAGATAGCAGGGGCTGGTCGGGACATATCAATGACAATTCTTTGTGGTAGTGATGAGCAGGCTTTCAAGTGGACTGGGGATGTGTCGGCAGCTCGTAGCCTTCAGACCCGCCTTTCCGCTTGTGTGATTCGTGAAAACCGGTGGTCTTCCCTTCAGTGTGTGGCGGGTGCTGATGTTGGGTTTGAAGAGCGAGGTGCCATTACCCGGGCGGTCATTGCAGTGTTGCAATGGCCCACTCTGTTTTTGATTGAATATGCGGTAGCCCGGCTGCCGACGACCATGCCCTATATCCCCGGGTTGCTCTCTTTTCGTGAATGCCCTGCATTGCTTAAAGCCTTGGGTCAGTTGTCAGTGATGCCTGATCTGGTGTTCTGTGACGGACAGGGTATCGCACATCCGCGCCGGTTTGGTGTTGCCAGTCATTTTGGCTTGTTGTCAGGTTTGCCGACTATTGGTGTAGGGAAGTCCCGACTTTGCGGTGAGCATGTTGAGCTGGATGATTATGAGGGTGCCAGCACGCCACTTCTGGATCGTGGGGAGTGTATTGGTCGTGTTTTAAGAACGCGTGCACATGTCAAGCCGGTCTACGTCTCTATTGGTCATAAGGTTGATCTTGATACGGCTGAGCAGCTGGTCGGTGAAGCGACACGAGGGTGTCGTTTGCCTGAACCGATCCGGTGGGCGGATGGGATTGCCTCCAGGCGTCCTTCGTTTATGAAGCGGTTATGAGTAGAGGCTGCTTAGGCTATTGATGAATAAACATAATAAACCGGTATGCCTGCTGTATTGGATCATTTTAACCTCACACGTTACTCATCTTCAGACATAAATGGAATCGGGCGTCTATCCTCTCTATTCCCCCCGACGACTGCCGTGTCTGGAGTGAATTGATAATGACTATTGATGATTTTATCCGACAATTTAATCGTGCCTGTGAAGAAGGTTCTGTGGAGGGGGTGCTCGAAGTAAATGCGCCCGATGATATTACTGGTTGGGCTTTGGGACCTGATGATAACTATATGACACTTGATGCCCTTTCGCGTGAGGCGTCAGACAGGTTTGAGTCGATAGAGACGCGTTCGCTGGAGGGGATGCGGGATAAATGGTGGTTTGGTAATGAGCAGGTGGTTTGTCTTACCTATGTGTTTGACGAAACGATCTGTTATCGCAGTGGTGAGGTAAGCCATTTAAAGGGGGTGCGGGTAACCTGGTATCTTGAGAAGCATCATGGGAGCTGGTTGATACGACATGGTCACTGGTCGTTGCCTTGTGGTGAGGGGAGAAGGCCCAGCCAGCCGATTCCGGCGCGTGGTGCTGTTTCGCAGTTTGCCTCCTGTCGTGCATCGGGAGGCCAGCTTGAGGTGTTGCTATCCTGGTTGCAGCGTTGCTCTGATTGTCTGCGGAAAAACGATCCTGAGCGCGCTCTGAATGATCTGCTGGTCGTTGATGATAATGTTGTGTACTGGCGTCTCTCGGATGCGTCTGCGCTGTGTTCGCGTCAGGCGTTTCTGGACTATTGGCGGGAGCGTTTTGTGGGTCGGGCGATGGATTTACAGTTTCAAAATCCTGTTGCTTATGTTTGTTTGCCCTATGCCTGTCTCTCGGCTGATGCAACCCTGGTTGAGCGGTGCCTCTTTTCCGGTGAAGTAATAACGGTTTCCCCTGTTCGGTGCACGTTTGTTATGGAGCAGCAGGTGGGGCATTGGCGGGCTCGGCATATCCATTTTTCTGTGCCTGATTACGTTTAGTCTACTAACCGGCTGGTGGCTGCCAGCCGGTGGGCGAATCCATTACTGGGCGTTAATTATGTGGCCGCTGATAGACAGGCTGTCATCGCCTGTAAGGTACAGGTAGGCTGCCATAATCTCTTCAGGCGCCTTGAGTGTCATCGGGTCTTCCCCGGGATAGGCGCTGGCTCGCATGGCAGTACGGACGCGACCGGGGTTGATGCAGTTGACGCGAATTTGGCTGATACCGTCTTCTTCATCTGCCAGTGTCTGCATCAGGCCTTCGGTGGCGAACTTGGATACCGCATAAGCTCCCCAGTTGGCGCGACCTTTATGGCCAACGTTGGATGTGGTGAAAATGATGGAAGCCGGGCCGGATTCCCGCATGATCGGCAGGAGTACCTGGGTCATCATGAATTCAGCATTGACATTCACTTGCATGATGCGCTGCCACATATCCGGGTCATATTGTGAAAGGGGGCCCAGTTTGCCCAGCAATCCGGCATTATGCAGAAGACCATGAAGTTGTCCGAACTCTTTCTCGATAGTGGCTGCCATGGTTTCATAGTCATGCATGGCCGCGCCTTCCAGGTTCATTGGGTAGATGGCAGCCTGGGGCCAGCCGTTTTCTTCGATGATGTCATAAACTGCTTCAAGTTTTTCCGTCGTGCGGCCCAGCAGGATGACGGTGGCGCCGTGGCGGGCGAATGCCAGAGCAGCGGCCTTGCCGATGCCATCACCGGCACCGGTCACCAGAATGACTTTGTCCTGCAGAAGGTTCTGTGGTGCCTCATAGCGGTTGGCGGGCGTGGTAGTTTCTTTATTGTTGCTAGGCTGTTGTGACATGGTGTTCTGACTGCGTGCAATGGTTTGAAAACGTGTCAAAGCTTACGGGTGGGTTGGGGAGCTCATTGGTGCGGGAGCCGCCAGCGGTTGTCATCCAACCACTCAAGTATGTGGTCGGGTTGTTCTGCATTGTAGTCTGCTTCCCAGTCCTGCGGATTGTCCGTATCCGGGATGAATCCGTACAAGGCGGCGATAGTGGTCATGCCGGCGCTGCGTCCTGCGTCAATGTCCCGCTTGTGATCCCCGATATAAATGCAGCGACTGGCTTCACAATCCAGCTGCTCACAGGCCAGCCACAATGACTCAGGATCAGGTTTACTGCGACGGACATCATCCGGACACACCAGGACACTGCTACGTCGACTCAGTTGCAACTGTTCCAGTATCGGCTCAGCCAGGTAGCGGGGCTTGTTGGTGACAATGCCCCAGGGCAGATTGTGGGCTTCTATCGCGGTCAGCAGTGCGGGAATACCGGTATACAGTGACGGCGTAGAGTGGCGCTGCTGGTCCTCAATGTGCTGAGCGTAGCACTCCAGAAAACGGTTCCGGTAAGCGTGAAAGTCCGGTGCTGATTCGGTCAAGCCATAGGCCAGTTCCACCATAGCCCTGGAGCCATTGGATACGTTGGCCCGGATAATGGGGGAGGGTAGTTCAGGGCGATTGTCTTCCGCCAGCATGGCATTCAGAACATGGATGAAGTCGTCGGCGGTGTCGAGTAATGTGCCATCCAGGTCAAACAGGATGGCGTTGATATCGGTGGTATCCAGAAGTTCGTCCATTCTCGTTCTTTATAGGTGATGGGCTTGCAGTGGTCTGGCTGAAAGCCCATCGTTTATCGTTTTATGCGTTCGGGTGCTGACCGTTTTATGGCTGCTTGCTGGTGTGGACGAGATAGTTGACGTCCAGATCCTGCTCTTTTAGCCGGTAAACCGTGGTCAACGGGTTGTAGACCATACCTGTCATATGTCTTATATCAAGTCCGGCGCTGCGACACCAGCCCGCAAGCTCATGCGGGCGAATAAATTTATCGTGCTCGTGTGTTCCCTTGGAGAGCAGTTTCAGGATGTATTCAGCACCGACAATGGCAAAGAGCCACGATTTTGGGGTTCGGTTGAGGGTGGCAAAGAACACATGTCCTCCCGGCTTGACCAGTCGTGCACAGGCGTCGATGACCTTGCCCGGGTCAGGAACGTGTTCCAGCATCTCCAGGCAGGTCACCACATCAAAGCTGCCGGGTTGTTCGTCGGCCAGCTGTTCCGCTGTGATCTGTTGATAATTGACTTCCACGCCGGTTTCCAGACTATGTAAACGGGCAACGGCGAGCGGGGCTTCACCCATGTCGATACCGGTTACAATGGCGCCCCGCTGAGCCATTGATTCGCTGAGGATGCCGCCGCCGCAGCCGACATCCAGAACGTTTTTTCCGGCTAGGCCAACCTTCTCGTCGATGTAGTTGAGGCGCAGTGGATTGATCGCGTGCAGCGGTTTGAACTCGCTTTCACGATCCCACCAGCGGCTGGCCAGGGCTTCGAACTTGGCGATTTCATCGCGGTCGACGTTGGCGTTGTAGCGTTCCTCGGTCATGCATTGGCCCCTTATGCGCGTTCGGAGATCTTTTTCTGCCACTGGCGGGCGTTTTCAATCAGGAATGGTCCATCCAGCGTGGTCAGGCGACGGTTGTCCATTAGTAGGCGGCCATTGACCCAGACATGGGTTGCCTGGTTGCGGGTGGCGGTGTACACCAGTTGGGAAACCGGGTTATAGAGCGGATAGTTTTCGATGTCATCCAGCGCGAATGCTGCTATATCGGCCAGCTTACCGTTTTCCAGTGAGCCCACCTGATCCTCAATGCCCATGGCGCGGGCGCCGTTGATGGTGGCTGCCGCCAGGGCCTCATGGGCGCTGAGAGCTGTGGCGTTATGGCCTACGGCTTTAGCCAGCAGGGCGGCAGTGCGCATTTCACCCAGCATATCCAGGTCGTTGTTGCTGGCGCAGCCGTCGGTGCCCAGGGCGACGTTGATGCCTTCCTGCTGCATTCTGTCGAGAGGCATAAAACCGCTGGCCAGCTTGAGGTTGGATTCCGGGCAGTGCACCACGTGGCAACCGTTGCGGGCAATCAGCTGGTAATCCGCTTCGTTCATCTGGGTCATGTGGACGCACTGCAGGCGTGGTGACAGGAAGCCAATGTCGGCCAGACGTTGGATTGGGCGGCGACCATCCTTTTCCATTGCCTGATTGATTTCGTCAGCGCTTTCGTGGATGTGCATCTGGACCGGCAGGTCGAGCTGTTCCGCGAGAGTCGCAATTTTCTTCAGGGGCTCGTCGCTGACGGTGTAGGGGGCGTGGGGTCCAAAGCCAACCCGAACCAGTGAGTGGTTACGGAACTTGTCGTGTGTCGCCAGGCCTTTTTCGATGTAGTCGTCAGCATCTTTGCCCCATGTGGTGGGGAAGTCCAGGATGGGGAAGACAATCTGGGCCCGCATGCCGGCATTATTGGCAGCGCTTGCGGAGGCGTCAGGATAGAAATAGTTATCGCTGTAGGTGGTGGTGCCACAGCGGATCATTTCTGCGATGGACAACCGGGTACCGTCATGGACAAATTCTTCGCTAACCCAGCGGCCTTCGGCGGGCCAGATATGGTTGTTCAGCCAGTCCATCAGCGGCAGGTCGTCAGCCAGTCCACGGAACAGTGACATGGCGGCATGACCGTGGGCATTGATGAAGCCTGGTATCAGGGCGTGACGGTCCAGGTTGTGTTCCTGTGAAGCCTGGTAGCGACCATCGACATCCGTGGTTGGCAGGATGTCGATGATGCTGTCGCCCTGAATCGCCAGGCTGTGATGTTCCAGTATGTCACGGTTGGTATTGACCGGAATAACCCAGCGGGCGTGGATCAGGGTATCGACCTGCTTGATGCTGTTTGCGGCGTTCTGTGTCATCAGGGAATCCTGTCAGGCAGTATTGTCGTGCAGTCTTTCTGCTATTTGGCTGCATCATATCGTATTTCTTGGGCAGGCGTGACCGTCGGAAACCCTTTTTATGGATATATCTGTCTATTTGTGGGTCTCAAGGTTATAGCGTGTGCTGATGGTGATGTGATGGCAGGAGTGGGAGGGGGTATGGCCAATCATTCCGGTGCCATATAGGCAGATTTAGGCCGGTATTTTTGGTGATGCAGTAAACAGCCTGTGGTATCATGCCAAAGTTTATCAAATCATTGGAAGTTGTCGGTGTTCAGGCGAACTGATAGCCGTTTATGTTCGTCAGCAGTCTTTCGGGCACTGGCAGTTGCATAACTTCCCGATACCGTTGGTCGATCAGGCAGGTTTGTCCGGTATAAGCCGGGCAGCAACCGGACAAGGGGTTCGTTTGCGCCTGTTGTCCTGGCCTCTTTCCTCAGGGGACAGGATCTTTCCGGCGGGTCATCTGTAGCAAGGAATATTGGGCGTTTATGGTGGATACTGCGAACGAAATTCTTCCGGTCAATATCGAAGACGAGCTGAAACAGTCGTATCTCGATTATGCCATGAGTGTAATCGTCGGGCGTGCCTTGCCTGATGTCCGTGACGGCCTCAAGCCCGTGCACCGCCGTGTGCTGTTTGCCATGAGCGAGCTGGGCAACGACTGGAACAAACCTTACAAGAAGTCCGCGCGTATCGTCGGTGATGTCATCGGTAAATACCATCCCCATGGTGACTCGGCGGTCTATGAAACCATTGTGCGCATGGCCCAGGATTTCTCCATGCGTTATACCCTGGTAGATGGTCAGGGTAACTTCGGTTCCATTGATGGTGACTCGGCGGCAGCCATGCGTTACACCGAAATACGCATGGACAAGCTCTCCCACGAGTTGCTGTCTGATCTGGACAAGGAAACCGTGGACTATGTGCCCAACTATGATGGCACGGAACAGATCCCGGCGGTCATGCCGACCCGTATCCCCAATCTTCTGGTCAACGGCTCTGCCGGTATTGCCGTCGGCATGGCGACTAATATTCCGCCGCATAACCTGACCGAAGTGATCAACGGTTGCCTGGCGTTGATTGATAATCCCGACCTCACGGTTGATGATCTGATGACCTATATTCCCGGTCCGGATTTTCCAACCGGCGCCATTATTAATGGTAAAGCAGGGATTCTTCAGGCTTATCGCACCGGTCGTGGTCGTATTTATATCCGTTCCAGAGCGGAAGTGGTGGATGATCCCAAGCGTAAGCGTCAGGTCATTATCATTCACGAAATTCCTTACCAGGTGAACAAGGCGCGTTTGATCGAGAAGATTGCCGAGTTGGTGAAGGAACGCAAGATTGAAGGTATTTCCGAGATTCGTGATGAATCCGACAAGGATGGTTTGCGGGTTGTTATCGAATTGCGCCGGGGTGAAGTGGGTGAGGTTGTACTGAACAATCTGTATGCCCAAACCCAGCTTGAAAATGTATTTGGCATCAACGTGGTTGCGTTGGTGGACGGTCGGCCGAAAACGCTGAACCTGAAAGAATTGCTGGAAGCGTTTGTCCGGCATCGCCGCGAAGTGGTCACTCGTCGTACCGTCTATGAGCTCCGTAAGGCTCGTGAGCGTGGGCATTTGCTGGAAGGTCTTGCGGTTGCCCTGTCGAATATTGATCCGATCATCCAGATGATCAAGGATTCGCCGACCGCTCAGGAGGCGCGTGAGCGTCTGATGGCTAAAGGTTGGGACGCAGGTTATGTGCAGAAAATGCTTGAGCGTGCAGGAGAAAACGCCTGTCGTCCTGATGATCTGCCGTCTGTGTATGGTGTTCAGGGAAATCTTTACCACCTGTCACCTGCGCAGGCACATGCCATCCTGGAGATGAAACTGCACCGACTGACAGGCCTTGAGCATGAAAAACTGCTCAATGAGTATCAGGAATTGCTGGTCAGGATTGCTGAACTCAGTCTGATTCTGGCGGATCCGGCGCGTCTTATGAGCGTTATCCGTGAAGAGTTGCAGAAAGTCGTTGCAGAATTTGGTGACGAACGTCGTACGGAGATCACCAGTTCCCGTCGCGATCTGACCGTTGAAGACCTGATTACTGAAGAGGACATGGTGGTCACCCTGTCCCACGCGGGTTATGCCAAAACTACACCGTTGGCGGAATATCAGGCTCAGCGTCGTGGTGGTCGTGGTAAATCGGCGGCATCGGTCAAGGAAGAAGATTTCGTTGAGCATATGCTGGTTGCCAATACCCATACCCGTATCTTGCTGTTCTCCAGCAAGGGTAAGGTGTACTGGCTGAAGGTGTATGAGATTCCCCAGGCAGGCCGTACGTCCCGTGGTCGTCCGGTGGTGAATATCCTGCCGTTGGCGGAAGGTGAAAAGATCACGGCCATGCTGCCGGTTGAGGCGTTTACCGAAGGGCATTACGTCTTCATGGCCACCCTGCGTGGTACGGTCAAGAAGGTACCGTTGGAACAGTTCTCGCGTCCGCGCTCTTCCGGTCTGATTGCTCTTGAATTGAATGAAGACGATATGCTGGTCGGTGCTGCGATCACTGATGGTGATCGAGATGTCATGATGCTCAGCAATAGCGGTAAGGCGATTCGTTTCAAGGAAACCGATGTGCGTGCCATGGGACGAACCGCCCGTGGTGTCCGAGGTATGCGTCTGGCGGATGATCAGCACGTAATCTCTCTGATTATTCCGGATGATGACGCACACATCCTCACTGCCAGTGAAAATGGTTACGGCAAACGTTCTGTCGTCAATGACTTCCGTCTGACAGGTCGTGGAGGTCAGGGTGTTATCGCCATGCAGTGCAATGACCGTAATGGTCAGATGGTCGGTGCGGTGCAGGTGTCTGGCGGCGATGAAATCATGCTGATTTCCGACCACGGTACGTTGGTGCGTACACGGGTTGAGGAAATTTCCGTGATGAGCCGCAATACCCAGGGGGTTCGTCTGATTCGTCTCTCTGCCGGTGAGCGCCTTGTGGGTGTGGAGCGGGTGGATGAGCCAGAGGAGGACGAGTCTGTGCTGGTGGATGATGGTATCCAGGAACCGGATGCTGAAGCGGAAGCTGCAACGGAAAGTTAAGCGTCATTCAGGCAGGCTGTCACCATAACCGGTACAGCCTGTCGCTTATATCGATGACGTAAACAATGCAGAATTGCAATAAAAACGAAAATCGAGCCAAACGAGCAAACTTTTCCGATGATTCCCTGTCTAACGGGAATTAGCGATAGAAGTGCCAAAACGGTGAACAACAGGCAGTGCCGTCATGACAAGAGCCTTTAATTTCTGTGCGGGTCCCGCCGCATTACCCACTGAAGTCCTTGAGCAAGCCCGCGATGAGATGCTGGACTGGCAGGGGCGTGGCATTTCGGTCATGGAGACCAGTCACCGGAACCCGGAGTTTATGGCGGTGGCTGCCCAGGCGGAGCAGGATCTGCGTGATCTGCTGGCCATTCCTGATAACTACCGCGTCCTCTTTATGCAGGGTGGGGCAACCGCGCAGTTTGCGACTGTGCCACTCAATCTGCTGGGTAAGCGGATGTCGGCAGATTACCTTGATACCGGACACTGGTCTTCCAAAGCGATCAAAGAAGCCTCTCGTTATTGTCAGGTAAATGTTGCTGGCAGTAGTGCAGATGCCAACTATACAACGGTGCCCGACGCTTCACGGTGGCGTTTGTCGACAGACGCTGCCTACGTCCACTACACACCGAATGAAACCATTGGCGGATTGGCCTTTGTCGATATTCCGGATACGGGTGATGTTCCGCTGGTGGCGGATATGTCCTCATCTATTCTTTCCGAACCACTGGATATCAGCCGTTTTGGTCTGATCTATGCCGGTGCGCAAAAAAATATCGGCCCTGCGGGTATTACGCTGGTGATTGTGCGTGAAGATTTGATGGGTTTTGCCTCGGATGCCTGCCCGTCGCTCCAGAACTACCAGTTGGTTTCGGATAATGACTCCATGCTTAATACGCCGCCAACCTTTGCCTGGTATCTGTCTGGACTGGTTTTTCAGTGGCTAAAACGTCAGGGCGGTCTGAAAGCCATTCAGGCATTGAATCAGCGCAAGGCTGGCAAGTTGTATGCGGCCATTGATGGCAGTGATTTTTACAGCAACCCGATTGAGACTGCCTACCGGTCCATCATGAATGTGCCGTTCCGTTTGGCAGATGATGCCCTTAATAGCACGTTTCTGAGTGAGTCCGCAGATGCAGGCTTGTTGAATCTCAAGGGGCACCGGGTTGTCGGCGGCATGCGCGCCAGCATCTACAATGCAGTGCCTGAGGCGGCGGTTGATGCGCTGGTTGCCTTTATGGCCGACTTTGAGCGACGCTACGGGTGATTGTGTTCTTCATAAAAAGCCTGTCTTCTACGCATGGCTGTTTGGCGAGTGATAACAGATAACGGGTGATCAAAATGGCGGACCAGGAAAAAGACCTGAAAGGGCTTCGGGATAAAATCGACAGTATTGATGGCAAGATTCTGGAGTTGATCAGTGCCCGTGCGGCAGTGGCCCAGGAAGTTGCCAGGGTCAAGGAAGCGGCAGGTGCCACCGATGCTTTTTTCTATCGCCCGGAGCGTGAGGCTCAGGTATTGCGTCGGATCATGTCACGCAATGATGGTCCTCTGGATGATGAAGAAATGGCGAGGCTGTTTCGTGAAATTATGTCGGCCTGTCTTGCCCTTGAAGAGCCAGTACGGGTTGCCTACCTTGGGCCTGAGGGAACCTTTACCCAGCAGGCGGCGCTGAAGCATTTCGGGCATTCTGCGGTCAGTGTGCCCATGGCGGCTATCGATGAAGTGTTCCGGGAAGTGGAATCGGGTGCGGTTAATTATGGTGTAGTACCGGTAGAGAACTCATCGGAAGGCGTGGTCAGCCATACCCTGGATTCCTTTATTCATTCTTCGATGCGCATTTGTGGCGAGGTGGTGTTGCGAATCCATCAGCATCTCCTGGTTGGGGAAAATACCCGTGAGGAAAAAATCACTCGGGTCTATTCCCATGCCCAGTCGCTGGCACAATGCCGCAAATGGCTGGATTCTCACTGGCCCATGGTGGAGAAAGTGGCTGTCAGCAGTAATGCGGAAGCCGCGCGTAGGGTCAAGGGTGAGTGGAACTCGGCAGCGATTGCCGGTGATATGGCCTGCGAGCTGTATGGGCTGAAAAAAGTCGCGGAAAAGATCGAAGATGAGCCGGATAACTCCACCCGCTTCCTGATTATTGGCAACCAGGATGTGCCAGCCAGTAATGAAGATAAAACCTCTATCGTTGTCTCTATGCGCAATCAGCCGGGTAGTCTCCACAGGTTGCTGGCGCCCTTTCACTGCTATGACATTGACCTGACCCGGATCGAAAGTCGTCCGTCGCGTTCGGGCGCCTGGAATTATGTCTTCTTCATTGATTTTACCGGCCACCGGGATGATCCGAAGGTGCAGTATGTGCTCAAGGAAGTTGAGGCATTTGCATCAGAGTTGAAGGTGCTGGGTTCATACCCCAAAGGGGTTCTGTAAATTACCTGGTGACGGGCCTGTCAGGCTCGCAATAGTGGGAGTAAAAACAGAGATGGGGTGTGATTACATAGCGCTGGCAAATCCCGGGGTTCAGGGGCTGCAACCGTATCAGCCGGGAAAGCCGGTCAGTGAAGTCGCCAGGGAGTTGGGGCTTGAAGAAAGCGCAATTGTGAAGCTGGCGAGCAATGAAAATCCGTTGGGTCCTTCACAGAGAGCGGTGGATGCGATGGCTCGGGCTGTGGGTGATTTGGCCCGCTATCCGGATGGTAATGGCTTCGCGTTGAAAGCGGCGCTGTCAGCCAAGTATGGTGTTGCGGCGGAGTGTTTTACGCTGGGTAATGGTTCCAATGATGTTCTGGAGCTTGTGGCCAGAGCTTATGTGGCGCCGGGTGATGAGGTCATTTTCTCCGAGCATGCCTTTGCGGTATATCCCATTGTGACCCTGGGTGTGGGTGGTGTCCCAGTTGTTGCTCCGGCTCAGGACTGGGGGCATGACCTGGCTGCCATGGCGGGCCGAATCAGCGACAAAACCCGCGTTATCTTTATTGCCAATCCTAATAATCCGACAGGTACCTGGCTGAAGCGCGATGCGTTGCAGGCGTTTTTGGATAGTGTGCCTGAGCATATCATCGTCGTTCTCGACGAGGCTTACTGCGAATATGTCGATGAGGTGGAGTATCCCAATGGGCTGCTCTGGCTGGAGCGTTATCCGAATCTGGTGGTGACACGTACATTTTCCAAGCTATACGGGCTTGCTGGGTTGCGGATTGGCTATGCGGTGGCCGGTGCAGCAATTACCAATGTGCTGAATCGTATCCGTCAGCCGTTCAATGTGAACAGTGTGGCTATGGAGGCTGCGCTTGCCGTTCTGGAAGATGATGCGTATCTTGCGCGTTCCCGGCAAGTGAATGCTGAAGGCCTGCGTCAGCTGGAGGCTGGACTGTCCGGTTTGGGTTTGGTGTGGATTCCCTCCATTGGTAACTTCATCACATTTGATACCGGCGGCAATGCGAATGGTATCTTTGATCGTTTGTTGCAGCGTGGTGTGATCGTACGTCCGATTGCTGCTTACGGTATGCCGAGCCATCTGCGGGTGTCTGTAGGTACAGAGGCCGAGAATCAGCAGTTTCTGGATGCCCTGAGTGCGGTCCTGAAGGAGATCGCCGATGGCGGATAAACCCTCGCTGCCGCTCCTATCGGACAGTACGGTACTGGTGATCGGGCTGGGGATGATTGGTGGCTCCCTGGCCGCCGCGCTGAAACAGCGCCATGCGTGTCATCGTGTGCTTGCCTGGGATCGTGATCGGCAATCGCTGGCCATTGCGCTGGAGCGGGGCATCATTGATAGCTATCCAGACTCTCTGGAGCTGGCGGTTGATGAGGCTGATATTCTGGTGTTGGCGGTTCCCATTCTTGGTATCGGGTCACTGCTGAAAGAGTTGGTCGGTCTTGAGGTCGACTGGTCCCGCAAAGTTATTACTGATGTAGGTAGTTGTAAGCAGATTGTCTTAGAGAGTGCCCGGAATGCTTTTGGACGCTTGCCTGAAAATCTGGTGCCAGGTCATCCTATCGCGGGTTCAGAGCGCAGTGGGGTTCTGGCGGCGAATCCTGATCTGTTTGAGGCCCACAAAGTTATCCTGACGCCGACGGAACAAAGTGCTGAAAAGGCAATTAATCGTGTAACCGGATTATGGGCAGCCTGTGGTGCCGATGTGCTTCATATGGATGTCGCTCATCATGATGAAGTACTGGCAAAAACCAGTCATTTGCCGCATTTATTAGCATTCTCTTTGGTGGACACCCTTGCGGGTGAGAAGGATAACCAGGATATCTTTCGTTATGCGGCCGGCGGTTTCAGGGATTTTACCCGGATTGCCGCCAGTGATCCCACCATGTGGCATGATGTTTTTCAGGCCAATCGCCAGGCTGTGCTGGAGGCGCTGGATGCGTTTCGGGAGGGTCTGGACACTTTGTATCAAGCCGTTTCAAGCGGTGACAGTCAAACCATGCGGGGTATTTTCACCCGGGCCAGGGCGGCGCGGGAGCATTTTACCAGCATGCTGGAAAATCAGGCGTATCTGAAACCCATGACAAACAGCCAGTTGACCTATGTGGCCCAGCCGGGCGGTTCCGTACGCGGCGATATTCGTGTGCCAGGCGATAAATCGATTTCCCACCGGTCCATCATGTTGGGTGCCCTTGCGCAGGGCGTCACGGAAGTTGATGGTTTTCTTGAAGGTGAGGATGCGCTGGCGACGCTGCAGGCGTTTCGCGATATGGGTGTGGTCATTGAAGGTCCGCACAATGGGCGTGTCATTATTTATGGTGTCGGGTTGTACGGGCTGAAGCAGCCGGCCGGCCCGCTTTACCTGGGCAATGCCGGTACCGCGATGCGACTCATGGCAGGGTTGATGGCGGCTCAGAGGTTTGATGTTGAGTTGACCGGTGATGAGTCTCTGTCAAAGCGGCCTATGGGTCGAGTGGTTGACCCTCTGCGGGATATGGGGGCGGAGATTGAGACCATGCCGGAAGGGCGTCCTCCTTTGAAGATCCATGGTGGCCGTTCGCTCAAGGGCGTGTCTTACCCCATGCCGATGGCTTCTGCACAGGTTAAATCGTGTTTGTTGTTGGCGGGTCTCTATGCCGAAGGTGAAACGTCCGTAACAGAGCCGGGCGTGACCCGCGACCATACCGAGCGTATGCTGTCGGGTTTTGGTTATCCTGTGGCTGTTGAGGCTAATCATGCTGCCCTTTCCGGTGGAGGTTCACTGACAGCAACGACCATTGATATTCCTGCAGATATATCTTCAGCGGCGTTTTTTATGGTGGCAGCGAGTATTGCGCCGGATTCCGATGTGTTGCTGAAGCATGTGGGGATTAATCCGACCCGCACCGGCGTTATTGATATCCTGCGCCTGATGGGGGCGGATATCACCCTCGACAATGAGCAGACGGTCGGTGGCGAGCCGGTGGCAGATATCCGGGTGCGCTCTGCCCAGCTTAAAGGGATTGAAATACCACAGGAATTGGTGCCGCTCGCTATTGACGAGTTCCCCGTGCTGTTTGTCGCAGCAGCCTGTGCAGAAGGGAAAACGTTGTTGCGTGGTGCAGAGGAGTTGCGGGTCAAGGAGAGTGACAGAATCCAGTCCATGGCGGATGGATTGCAGGCGCTGGGTGTTGATGCCCGGCCATTGCCGGATGGTATTGAAATTCTGGGTGGTGACATGGGTGGCGCAACCATCGACAGTCATGGTGACCACCGTATTGCCATGGCGTTTGCGGTGGCGGCGTTGCGTGCCAGTGATGAGATTATCATCAAGGATTGCAGCAATGTTGCCACATCATTCCCCAATTTTGTGGAGCTGGCCGATTCGGTTGGCTTCAGACTTAAAGTGATTGAGAAGATCAGACGTGATTGAAAACAATGTTCCTGTTGTAACCATTGATGGTCCGGGAGGATCCGGTAAGGGAACGCTTGCCCGTTTGCTGGCCCATGAGTTGGGCTGGCACCTTCTGGATAGTGGTGCACTGTATCGTTTGACGGCGTTGGCGGCTGTGAATCACGGCGTCAGTCTGGAGGACGAAGAATCCCTGAAAGTGCTGGCAGCCCATTTGGATGTGCAGTTCCTTGCCGGCTGCGATGATTCCTCGAAGGGTGGCATTGTGCTCGAAGGTGAGCATGTGGAAAATACGATCCGTACCGAGGAAGTGGGTGCCTGGGCGTCCAAGATTGCTACGCTTCCGGAAGTGCGCAGGGCGCTGCTGTCAAGGCAGCGGGCCTTTGCGGAAATGCCAGGCCTGGTGGCTGATGGCCGGGATATGGGCACGGTGGTGTTTGATGATGCGAACATCAAATTCTACTTGACCGCCAGCACTGAGGAGCGTGCAAGGCGTCGTTTTGAGCAGTTGCAAGCCCAGGGGGTAGATGTTAGTCTTGACCGCCTTTTAGCCGATATAAAGGCGCGGGACGATCAGGATAGCAACCGCGCAGTTGCGCCGCTCAAGCCCGCTGATGATGCGATTATCATAGACAGCACTAAACTGACAATACAGGAAGTGCTGGATAAAGTGCTGGATACCATGCGTCGTAACGCAGTGATCTGAAAATCGGCACCTATATTCGAATTATGCATCAGTAGATAGCTATAAGCCTTGTAGTCTTATAGTTGTGCCATGCAGTTCTGATGTGCGGCATAACGTAAAGTAGGTAGCAGCTGTTTGCTGAGGCAAGGTGGGGTGATGGTCTCGACGACCGGAAAAGTGGCAGGAGCCTTATCCTGTTGCAGGTCGTACAGCCAGTGACGGACTGTAACCCCTTTGTGATGATTAACCCGTACAGGCTGGTGGTGCGGTGGGAATCATGCGAAATCATCAACGTTTTGGTCCAGTTCAGGCCGCGTTGCTCTGTTTCGTTTGACATCTTTAACAGGAATGACAATGACTGAATGCTTTGCCGACCTCTTCGAAGAGAGTCTGAAAGAGATTGAAATGAAGCCTGGTTCCATCATCGATGGTATCGTGGTTGATATTGATGGCGACTGGGTTATCGTTCACGCTGGTCTGAAATCCGAGGGTGTTATCCCTGTGGAGCAGTTCCGCGCTGAGAACGGTGAGCTGACCATTCAGGTGGGCGACACTGTTCAGGTAGCTCTGGATGCAGTCGAAGACGGTTTCGGTGAAACCAAGCTGTCCCGTGAGAAGGCCAAGCGCGCCGAATCCTGGAAAGAGCTTGAGAAAGCCTTTGAAGCCAATGATGTGGTCAAGGGCATTATCAGCGGCAAGGTCAAGGGTGGCTTCACTGTTGACGTCAGCACTATTCGTGCGTTCCTGCCTGGTTCTCTGGTTGATGTTCGTCCGGTTCGCGACACTGCGCACCTGGAAGGCAAAGAGCTGGACTTCAAGGTTATCAAGCTGGATCAGAAGCGCAACAACGTGGTTGTTTCCCGTCGTGCCGTTCTGGAAGCTGAAAACAGTGCTGAGCGTGATGCTCTGCTGGGCACCCTGCAGGAAGGTCTGGAAGTCAAGGGTATCGTTAAGAACCTGACCGACTACGGCGCGTTCGTTGACCTGGGTGGTGTTGACGGTCTGCTGCACATTACTGACATGGCGTGGAAGCGTATCAAGCATCCGAGCGAAATCGTCAACGTTGGTGACGAGATCAACGTCAAGGTTCTGAAGTTCGACCGTGAGCGTAACCGTGTATCCCTGGGTCTGAAGCAGCTGGGTGAAGATCCGTGGATCGCCATCAAGAACCGCTTCCCTGAAGGTACCCGTGTATCCGGTCACGTGACCAACCTGACTGACTACGGCTGCTTCGTTGAGCTGGAAGAAGGCGTTGAAGGTCTGGTTCACGTGTCTGAAATGGACTGGACCAACAAGAACATTCACCCGAGCAAAGTCGTTTCCCTGGGTGATGAAGTTGAAGTTATGGTGCTGGATATCGACGAAGAGCGTCGTCGTATCTCCCTGGGTGTCAAGCAGTGCAAAGCTAACCCATGGGAAGAGTTCTCCGGTCAGCATAACAAGGGCGACAAGATCAAGGGTAACATCAAGTCCATCACCGATTTTGGTATCTTTATCGGTCTGGAAGGTGGTATCGACGGTCTGGTTCACCTGTCTGACATCAGCTGGAACGAAGGCGGCGAAGAAGCAGTTCGCAACTACAAGAAGGGCGAAGAAGTAGAAGCCGTTGTTCTGTCTATCGATGCAGAGCGTGAACGTATCTCACTGGGCATCAAGCAGCTGGATTCTGATCCGTTTGCCATGTATGCCGACACTAACCCCAAGGGCACTATCGTCAAGGGTACCGTGAAGGAAGTGAGCGCCAAGGCAGCTATCGTAGAGCTGGGTGAAGAGATCGAAGGTACTCTGAAGGCTTCTGAAATCAGTCGTGACCGCGTTGAAGACGCCACTAACGTGCTGAAGGAAGGCGAAGAGATCGAAGCTCGTATCATCAGCATTGATCGTAAGAGCCGCGTCATCAGCCTGTCCATCAAGGCGAAAGACGAAGCTGACGAAAAGGCTGCCATGAAGGAGCTTCGCGGTAAGCAGGAAGAGCCTGCCGCTGGCCCAACCACCATCGGTGACCTGATTAAGGCGCAGATGGAAGGCAAGTAAGTCTTACGACTGAATTGCTGTAAAAAAACCGCCGGTCTTACCGGCGGTTTTTTTATGCTTATCAATAAGTTGCTTGATTATCGAAGGGGAATTGGCTAGCTTAGAATTTTAGGCTCACAGGGTTCCGGGCAGTGAATTATCAGGCGTGTGAATTGTGTATACGCTTCGTCCGGTACGGGAGGCATGGGGGCGCGGTAACCTACCGTGATGAGGGAAGCACACTATGACACGATCGGAATTGATAGAGCGTATAGCTGAGGCGCAGGATCAGTTGATGCTCAAGGATGTTGAGTTGGCGGTAAAGGCCATTATTGATCAATTGTCTGGCTCATTATCATCGGGGGCGCGAATAGAAATACGCGGATTCGGCAGCTTCTCTCTCCATTATCGTGCGCCGAGAAAGGGCAGGAATCCCAAAACGGGTGAAACTGTCGCGCTTTCCGGTAAATATGTTCCTCATTTTAAACCCGGCAAAGAGTTGCGTGAGCGGGTGAATCAGGCTGCACTGGACGGTGTTGGCCGGTAATAATTCGGGTATGTAATAACATGGTCATCAGGTGGGTGTGTCTATTGCTGTGGTCTGTTCTGGCTATAGCGCTGTTTTTCCTGCTTTTTTCTTTTGTGCTGGAAAATCCGGTTGAGGTCACATTGACTATCCTGGGTTACCCCTTGGCGCCAGCTTCTCTCTCGGCGGTTGTTATTACTGTTTTTTTGCTGGGCGGCGTTGTTGGTGTCTTTTCTGGCATGATCATGGTGGCGCGCTTTCGTGTCAGGCATGTGCTTTTGAAGCGTAAAAATGAGCAGCTTGAGACGGAGGTCAAAAAACTGAGAATGAATGCGCTGAAAGGGTTGAGCTGATCCATGTTTGACCCCCTTTTGCTGGCGCTAATAATGGTATCCATCGCAGCTGGCTTTTTCCTGGGATATCGTCAACGCAGGCAGTCGCAACGCCAACGGCAGGAAGGATCGCTCAATAGCGAATACTTTGTCGGTCTTAATTACCTGTTGAATGAGCAGACCGATGAGGCGATTGAGTCGTTCATAAAAGCGCTGGAAATTAACGCTGATACAATCGATACCTACATTGTGCTTGGGCGCTTATTCCGCCGTCGTGGTGAGATCGAAAAAGCGATTCAGGCGCATCAAGACCTTCTGGCCAGGCCAAGTCTCACCCATGAGCAGTCGCTTCGCGTTCAGCTGGAGTTGGCGCATGATTACATTAAAGCTGGTTTGCTGGATCGCGGTGAGTCATTGCTTGAGGATATGCTGAAAACGCCCTGGTCGGGAGCGGATGAGTCTGTCCAATTGCTATTGTCGGTCTATGAGCAGGAGAAAGAGTGGCAGAAGGCGATTGATGTCATTCATCAGGCCCAAGGTGTTGATAGCCATCTCTATCAGCATCAGTTAGCGCATTACCACTGCGAGCTGGCGGAAGCGGCGCTTGAAGGCAATGATGTGTTGACTGCACGAAAGAATCTTCGTCTGGCCTTTGCGCGGGATCGGGATAATGTGCGGGCGACATTAATTCTTGGTAGTCTTGAGTGTTCGTTGAAAAGTTATCGCGAATCTGCGCGTGTTTTACAGCGTATCTATCAACAAAATCCCCTGTTTATCTCAGAAAGTATTCCATTGCTTGAGCGCTGTTTTGAGGCGCTGTGGTCCAGTCGTGGATTGTCGGTATATCTCGGAAAGTGCCTGCGTGAGTATCCTTCTGCGGCAGTTGTGTTGGCTTCTGCCAGGCTGATTGCGCGGCAACAGGGGGATAAGGAAGCGGGGAGGTTTATTGCTGAACAAATCGTTAAGCGTCCTTCGCTAAAAGGTTTGAATGCACTGATTGACCTCAATATTGAAAATACGGAAGGTCGTCCGCGACAAAACCTTATGTTGCTGCGAGAGTTAACGGGTCGCCTTCTTGAAAGTAAGCCTGTGTATCGTTGTACGCAGTGTGGTTTCGATGGAAAAACACTTCACTGGCGATGCCCTCGGTGTCATCAGTGGGGCACCACTGAGCCAATCATGGGTATTGAAGGGGAATAAGTTAACCGATTTTGGTGATGGGTTTGTGTGCAGCGTGACGACTTGTTTGGTTGTTTTGAGCATTGCTCTACTTGGTCAGCAAGATGCATTGTAATTTTTCATGCTGTATACTCGTTCAGAATTTTGCCCCAGCTGTGCTCATTTCTGAGAGATCGCATTACTCATGATTTCAACCACTTCACATTGTTCTTCCCCTGTCATTGTCGCGCTTGATTTTCCTGAGGCTGCGTCGGCGCTTGCCATGGCGGATAGGCTGGATCCTGCGATGTGTCGTGTAAAAGTGGGTAAGGAGCTGTTCACCTGTGCAGGGCCTTCCGTTGTTGAAGCGTTGCAGAGTAAAGGATTTGATGTTTTTCTTGATCTGAAATTCCATGATATCCCCAATACAACCAGTAAGGCGGTTGCCGCTGCAGCCAGGTTGGGGGTATGGATGGTGAATGTGCATGCTTCAGGTGGCCGTCGTATGATGGAAGCTTGCCGAGAAGAGCTTGAGCGGCTTCAGCTTGATCGCTCGCCATTGTTGATTGCGGTTACCGTGCTCACCAGTATGAGCGATGAAGAGTTGCTCGAAATTGGCTACAAGTCCGGTGCTGCAGAGATGGTGCGTCATCTCGCTGCTTTATCAGTAGATAGCGGTATGGATGGTGTTGTGTGCTCGGCTCAGGAAGCGGCAATGCTCAAGCAGTCCCATGGTATAAATATCAAGCTGGTGACGCCCGGTATTCGCCCGGAAAATTCCGATGTAAATGATCAGCGTCGTATTGTAACGCCGGCTCAAGCTGTGCAGAATGGCAGTGATTACCTGGTCATTGGTCGGCCGATTACGCAGGCTGCAGAACCGGTTAACGTGCTGGAGACGATTATCGCCAGCCTGAACTGAGCAACAGGGAAAAACTCTTATGGATGAGTGGTATTTGCTGCGTAGCAAGCCCCGGCAGGAGCTGCGGGCTGTTGAACATCTTGAGCGGCAGGGTTTTACCGCTTATTGCCCAATGCTGCAGAAGAAGAAAGCCAGAATAGAACCTTTGTTCCCTGGATATGTCTTTCTCCAGCATGAAGCATTTGAAGATAATCCTGACTATGGCAAGGTGCGGTCGACACGTGGTGTTATGACGTTTGTTCGCTTCGGTGATGAGTTTGCAAAAGTACCTGAAGAGTTGCTTGAAGGGGTTCGTCATCAGGAGGAAAGCCTAAAGGGCTGTCCTGCATTCGTGGAGGGCCAAATAGTGGGGTTTGCTGATGGCCCATTTTCTGAAATTCAGGCGGTATACCTGTGTGAGCGCGGTGAAGAGCGTAGTGTTGTCCTGCTCAATGTGTTAAACCGTGAGCAGCGAATGGTTGTTCGCACTGATAATCTTCGTAAGCAAAGCTGAAATATTTTGAGAGCGCCTTCAGCGCAAAGCTTGCTCGTGTATTGACACTTTTTCAGTGTAATTATTCGCTTATTGGCATGCGTTTTCCGACGATTGCTCTAGTCTGGTAGTCGTTTCATGGGTATCAATTCTTTCATACTTTCAAAAAGTTAGCAGATGCTAAAAGTCAAGATTGCATCTCGTTCGTGACCACGTAGAATTCACCTATCTTTTCTGTTTTGGCTATAACGGGTGGGTGAAGTGCGAAGTCCTGTCAGTCATCTACTAATACGTTTATGCGGTAGTTTCTACAACACCCAGCCAATACTCCATATCTCGTAATCAATCAGGCAGCAACAGTCACCACAGGTGTACAGGAGTGAGCGTAAGCAGGTAAAACTAATTCTCGACATAAAGCAGGCCGCAGTTCCGACAGGTGCGATATGAAGTTGGCGGGCGGTAGCGTGTCTGGGATTTGTGTTTAATCTGCTGATATCACTGCTCTGAGTGAGTCACAGAGTCGTAAAATGCTCAAGCTAGATGTAAACGAATGAAAACTGAGGAACGTTTGTTTAGCGTAGTCATACCCGCCTATAACTACGCAGAGAGCCTGCCACGGGCCCTGGAATCCGTTCTGCAACAACCGGGAAACGATTATGAGGTGCTGATTGTTGATGATGGTTCTACGGATGATACGAGCGCAGTCATTGAGCGTTTGAAAGCGTTATATCCGGCAAGGTTTAATGCTGTATCCAGGGAGAACTCAGGCCCTGCTGCAGTGAGAAACTATGGAATCACTAATACAACCGGTGACTGGCTAATTTTTCTTGATGCCGACGATGAGTTAATGCCTGATGCACTGGCAGAGTTGCGGCGCTTTATTGTTGAACATGAGTCCGTACGTTTGATTGTCGGCGGGCACATGGTCGCTGATACGGATGGTAGTGAGCGCTACCGTGGCGTGAAAGTGTTACCGGCAGATCCTGAAGCACGTCTTGCAGGCTATCTGTTGAAAAAGACAATCACACCGTCCAATGGTGCGACAGCTATGCACAGGAGTATATTCCAGCGTTGTCTTTACCCAGAGCAGTTTAGAAACTCTGAGGATATTCCAGTATTTGCCTATGCGCTGACCAATTTTGAAAGTGCTGCACTTGATAAGCCCATCAATCGTATTTACAAGCACGCTGATAGCCTCAGACACAACCTGATATATGCTGACGATATTGGCACGCGCCTGGTTGAGGAGGTTTTCCGTGAAGACCATATCCCGGCCCATCTCCAAAAATACAAGCGTGTTTATGCGGGGCAGCGCTGCTTATCGTTATTCAGAACGTTTTACCTCGCAGGTCAAAAGGAAGCTGCGCTAAAGTATTATCGCGAAGCGCTTCGCTATGACTGGCGTGCACTCTTTAAATTTTCGTATACCAAAAAGGCTATCCGTCTGTTGGTTGCCTGATCTAACTGATTGAATCTCATTAATGACGTCAAAACTGCGTATTCTGCAAATTCAGAATAATTTTAATGTCAATGAATCTGATCTTGCTGAGCAAATCATAAAAGGGTTGGATAGAGATCACGTTGACATTACAACGGCTTTTTTAAAGAAAAAGCCTCGCCCAGATGACCAGGTTAGTGCTGCTGACAAATCCGTGTATTTTGATTTCAGTAGCAAACAACTGAAAGGATTACAGCGGTACCTCGCTCTTTATCGTCTTTATCGTTTCTGTAAAAGCTACCAGTTCGATGTAGTGATATGTCATCGATTTAAACCAACCCATTTGTTTCTCTTATTGAACCGGTTTTTGTCATTCCGTTTGTGCATCAGTGTGACGCATGGTATTGGTGACTTTGATCGTCGCTATCGTCAGAAGGTCGTTAATCGTTTGCTGAGAAATAACTGGCGTTTCATTGGTGTTTCTGAAGCAGTAAAAAATGACTTAGTAAAACATTGCCATAGTCTGAATGATCAGAATACGCTGGTTATTAATAATGCCATTGATATTCAGCGTGCACATGACGTACAGCATTCGCGGGAAAAAGCGCGTGAGATGTTGTCAATTGATCCTCAACGTTTTGTATTCGGAACGATTGGTAGACTGGTGCCGGTCAAAGGGCATAAGTATCTGATTGATGCCGCCAGAATGCTTAAAGATAAATACCCTGCGATGCAGGTTGTGATTATTGGTGGTGGACGTCTGGATCAGACGCTTCAAAAGCAGATTGATGAGCATCAATTGAATGATGTCGTCAAACTGGTTGGCTGGAAAGACAATGCGCTGCAATATGTCAGAGCATTTGATGTGTTTGTATTGCCTTCGCTCAGTGAAGGCATGCCCATTTCACTGTTAGAAGCGATGAGTGGTGCTCTTCCTACAATTGGTAGTGATATTCCCTCTATTCGTCCAGTGATTGAAAAGGTTGGAAAGTTAGCTAAGCCTGAAAACGTCGAGTCATTAGCCCAGGTTATGGAAAGTTATCTTCAGATGTCACCGGAACAGATTACGCAGTCGGGAGAAGCGCATCTGAAATACCTGCAGGCGAATCATGCGATTGAAGATTACAGACGCCACTACAGGCAATTGATTGAGCAGGTTTGACAGTTTGTCGCTTACTATGAAAGAAAGAAATACGATCCTTGTGACAGGTGGAGCCGGTTTTATTGGATCGGCGGTCGTTCGTTACCTGATTAATGAGACAGAGCATACCGTTGTTAATGTCGATAAGCTGACCTATGCGGGTAATCTTGAATCACTCAAATCTGTAGCCAGCCATTCACGTTATCACTTTGTTAAAGCTGATATTTGTGATAACGACTCAATGATGAAAGTCATCAGAGAATTTAAGCCTGGTGCTATTATGCATTTGGCAGCAGAAAGCCATGTTGACCGTTCTATCGATGGGCCTGCGGCTTTTATTCAGACCAACATCGTAGGCACTTATGTGTTACTTGAGGCCGCACGTGACTATTGGAATACGCTGCATGATGCTGAAAAAGGTCAGTTTCGTTTTCATCATATTTCGACAGACGAAGTGTATGGTGATCTTGAGAACGATACTGATCTCTTTAGTGAAACGACATCGTATGCACCTAGCTCACCATATTCTGCTAGCAAAGCCAGTTCTGACCATTTAGTGCGCTCCTGGTATAGAACCTATGGTCTTCCTGTAGTACTGACAAATTGCTCAAATAACTACGGTCCGTATCATTTTCCGGAGAAGCTGATTCCGCTGGTTATCTTAAATGCTCTTGAAGGTAAAGATTTGCCTGTCTACGGGCAGGGGCAACAAATAAGAGACTGGCTATATGTAGAGGATCATGCCAGGGCGCTGTATACCGTTTTAACGGAAGGTAAAGCTGGTGAAACCTATAACATCGGTGGTCATAACGAAAAGCGTAATATCGATGTCGTCAAAACGATTTGTGAATTGCTGGAAGAGTTAGCGCCTAAGAAGCCTGACGGGCTTAAGCGGTACAGCGATTTGATTACGTTTGTTTCTGACCGTCCCGGGCATGACAGACGTTATGCAATTGATGCAAGCAAAATCCAGAAAGCACTGGGCTGGGTACCGGAAGAATCCTTTGAAACGGGCATCCGAAAAACCGTGAAGTGGTATCTCGATAATCTTGAGTGGTGTCGTCATGTACAAGATGGCAGCTATCAGCGGGAACGATTAGGAGTGGGTGAATAACAATGAAAGGAATCATTCTTGCCGGCGGCAGTGGAACCCGGCTTCATCCAATTACCCGTGGGGTTTCTAAACAGTTATTACCGGTTTACGACAAACCGATGATTTATTATCCGCTATCAGTACTTATGCTGGCGGGTATACAAGATATTCTTGTCATCACCACACCTGATGATCAGGTTCATTTTTATAATGTACTGGGTGACGGCAGCCAGTTTGGCATTAATCTGACCTATGCCATACAGCCAGAGCCCAAAGGGCTTGTACAGGCTTTTACCATTGGCCGGAGCTTCATTGGTAATGATCGTGTATGTTTAGTGTTAGGTGATAACATCTTCTATGGACAGGGATTTACGCCAAAACTTCAAGAGGCGGCTAGTCGGGAAGACGGTGCAACAGTATTTGGTTACCGTGTTAAAGATCCAGAACGTTTTGGTGTTGTTGCTTTTGATGAATCAGGTCGTGCGACATCCATAGAAGAAAAACCAGTATCGCCTAAATCTTCCTATGCTGTCACAGGCTTGTATTTTTACGATAATGAAGTAATCGATTTATGTCGCGAAGTGAAACCATCGGCTCGTGGTGAATTGGAAATTACTGACCTGAATCGGATGTATCTTGAAGCAGGGCAACTTCATGTGGAGTTGTTGGGACGTGGATTCGCATGGCTTGATACGGGCACTCATGATGCATTACTTGAAGCAGGACACTTTGTTCAGACAATAGAACATCGTCAGGGACTTAAAGTGGCCTGTCTTGAAGAGATTGCATTTAACAATGGGTGGTTGAGCGCCCAGCAATTGATTGATCAGAGTAAGATATTGAATAAAACTAGTTATGGACAGTATCTTCTTAATCTTGTTGGAGCCGCTGTTTGATGAAAGATTCGTTGGTGTTTAAAGAAATTAAAGACAACCGCGGTGCTTTAGTTGCTATTGAAGCTGAAAAAGATATCCCATTTGGGATTAAGCGCGTCTATTATATATACGGCACAGCTGAAAAAGTTAGGCGAGGTTATCATGCGCATCACGAATTGCAACAACTAGCAGTCTGTGTGAAAGGTGCTTGTACATTTCTCTTAGATGACGGTAACAAAAAAGAAATACTACGTCTCGAAACACCAAATAAAGGGGTGTTAATCAATAAAATGGTATGGCACGAGATGTATGATTTTACTGACGATTGCGTTCTGATGGTATTGGCAAGTGACCATTATAAAGAAGATGATTACATTCGTGATTATGATGAGTTTGTTGACTTGCTAGGTTAGAAGAATGTTTTAGTGTCATTACATAAGCGTAATGACTGTTCATTATTGAAGTTCAGTATATATATTTTTTTAAGTTTATGATGAAAGATATCATTGTTCGTAAGTTTGATGAGGCATTGGATCAGACCTCTAAAACGTTATTGATTCCGGAACTCAAGGATAATTCTGTATTGCTTGAGACAGGGCTAGACTCTTTAGGCTTTGCAGTGCTTGTCGCGCTGCTTGAAGAAGAGTTGGGCTTTGATCCGTTTCAAATGACCGATGATCCAGTTTATCCAAAAACGTTCGGGGAGTTCGTCAGCTTCTATGAGGTCATGAATGAAAAAAGAGCGTAATATTTTTTCTATCATAGAATCAATTCCTGATGATCGAGTTTTTTTGGATGATGGTCATAAAACTATTACCTATGGACAGCTGAAAGATAGGACTAGACAACTGGAGCGGGATCTCTCCCCCTTAGAAGGTAAGATTTGTGCGATAACATCAGATTCCAAGATGAGTTTGGCCTGTTATTTACCTGTTTTATCAAAAGTTTGTCGTGGTTTGTATTTACAACCTTCTGGTCTGAGTTCTGAATACTTGACTGATCTTTATAAAGAGATAGGGGTTAGTTATAGGCTTGATCTAAGAGATAATAAATTTTATCTTGAAAAAATATCAGATATAAATTCAAAAGAAGTATTGGCGTCAGGTATAATCTTATCGACTTCAGGAACATCTGGACAACCAAAGGTATTAAGTTATTCACTTTCCTCATTGATGAGTAAGACTAAGGTTGATATAAACAGAGGTTCTGATTTTAATTGGGGATTATGTTATGACCTTAATCGATTTGCTGGATTGCAAGTCTATTTGCAAGCCGTATCATCAGGGTCGACAATAACACCATTAAAAACGTGCATGCCTGTAGCTGAACAAGTTGATATGTGTATACGCACAGGCGTGAATGCTATTTCAGCTACGCCTTCCTATTGGCGTCAGCTGGTTATGGCTCCACAACTAAATAAATTAAATATGCGTTTGATAACGCTAGGTGGAGAAATTGCAGATCAGTCAATACTGACTGCTCTAAGGAAAGCGTTTCCTGAAACCAGAATTGTACATATATATGCCTCTACAGAGGCTGGAGTCGGCTTCAGTGTTAAAGATGGTAAAGAAGGTTTTTCATTGGATCGCGTTCAGTTAGAAAATACTAATTTATCTCTTAAAGTTATTGATAATGTATTATTCATAAGAAGCAATTCATCAGCTGAATCTATCCTTTATGGAAAAATAGATATAGATGGTGAAGGTTTCATTGATACGGGCGATCTTGTAGAAAAAAAAGAAGATCGTTATATATTTAAAGGTCGAGTTTCAGGCACTATCAATGTTGGTGGTAATAAAGTTCTGCCTGAAGAGATTGAAAAGGTGCTGAATTCTCACCCTGCTGTATTAATTTCAAGAGTGTACCCTAAAAAGAATTCGATACTGGGTGCTTTGGTATGTGCAGAGGTTGTTCTCAATGCCGCTGTAGATAATGCAAGTTTTAAAAATATTGACTCACAGTTGAAATCATGCTGCAAAGAACTTCTAGAGCCCTTCAAAGTGCCTGCTATTATAAAGCAGGTTGATAATATTGAAGTGTCAACTGCTGGAAAAATTATCAGGTCCTATGAGTAAGAAAATCGTTATCGTCAGCGGTGCGGGTAGAGGGCTTGGATTAGCCTTATCAAAGCAACTAATTAGCGAAGGCTATAAGGTTATTGGTATTGGTAGATCACTAACGGCTGATTTCGAAGAGCTTTGTGCTTGCAGTGATTCTGCTGCTTTCTATGTTTATGATTTTGTTAATGTAGAAGGCATATCTAACCTCGTTAAAGAGATTACTAAGGCGCATGGACGACCTTATGGTCTGATTAATAATGCTGCTATTGGAAGTGATGGCATATTAGCGACAATGCATGATAAGGATATCGCAAACGTTTTAAAGGTAAATGTCGAAGCGCCAATATTGCTTACTAAGTATGTAAGTCGTGCAATGCTGTTGAACAGAGTCGGGCGAATCATTAATGTTAGTTCCATTATTGGCTCAACTGGCTTTAATGGCTTAAGTGTTTATGGCGCATCAAAGTCTGCGTTGTCAGGATTTACTAAATCTCTATCTAGAGAATTAGGCAAGGCGAGTATTACGGTAAATACATTAGCACCAGGTTACCTTGAAACGAATATGACAAAGGGCTTGGAGGGAAGTAAGCTGGATCAGATTAAACGTAGAAGTCCGCTAGGTCGTCTTGCAAATGTTGATGATGCTGCAGCTGCTTGCATATTTTTGTTGTCGGAAGCGGCAGGATCAATTACTGGCACTACCATCACTGTCGATGCTGGTAGTACGGCATAAAGAATACTCCTATGATTCATAATACTGCTATCATCGAACCTGGTGCACGTATCGGGAATAACGTTAAAATTGGGCCTTTCGCATATATCCATAAAAATGTAATTATCGGGGATAATGCTGAGATTGGAAGTTATTCCGAACTGGGTATACCGACAGGCTTAGCAAAAGATAGCGACCTTTTGATCGGATCTAACTCAATTATTCGCAGTCACTCAGTTCTATATCAAGGATCCCGGATTGGATCCTATTTCAGAACGGGGCATTATGTTACTGTCCGCGAAAATAGTCAGATCGGTGAGCATGTTCAATTAGGATCAAGAACCGATGTTCAGGGTGATTGCATCATAGGCAGGTATACTAAATGCCATGCTGATGTACATATCGGAAAGCTATCCAATGTTGGAAATTATGTTTGGCTATTTCCTGAAGTATTGTTGACTAATGATCCTACGCCGCCAAGTGAGGAATTACTCGGTGTTACAATCAACGATTTTACTGTTGTTGCATCCAAGGTGTTGCTGATGCCTGGTGTCACTATTGGAAGAGATTGCCTTGTTGGGGCGGCTAGCCTGATAAAGGAAAATGTACCAGATAGTAAAGTCGTAACGGGTAATCCAGCTAAAGTGATTTGCGATGTTAATATTCTACGACATCATTCTAATCCTAAACAAAAAGCTTATCCTTGGCGGAGGCGGTTCCATCGGGGTTATTCTGAATCTGATATTCAATCATGGATTGAAGAGTTTAGTTGATAAATTATTTTTATGTCATAGATGAATATAGTTATGGCTAAAATTAAAAAAATAATTGCACAAGGTTTATTTCAGAATCTGAGAAAGATATTTTATATGTTTGTCTCAGAGATACCGATTAAAGCGATAATTAATCAACCTTTGCAGGCGATGGGGAAAGGGAGAGTTCTTTTAAAAGGTGATGTTACATTTGGATATGCTTATTCAAAGGATTTTTATTCAAGGTGTGGTTATATTGAAGCAAGAAGTAAATCAGCAGTCATTGAAATTAATGACAATACCTTTGTTAATAATTCATTTACTGCTATTGCGGATTCATCCAGTATCACTATAGGTAAAGACTGCCTGATAGGAACCGATGTGCAGATTTATGATAGTGACTTTCACGGTTTGGCGCCGGATGAACGCAGATCGACTTCTGGTGAATCACAGCCTGTCCATATTTCCGATAATGTTTTTATTGGTAATAATGCAATTATTCTTAAAGGATGTCGTATTGGGGTAAACTCAGTCATAGCTGCCGGTTCACTGGTTTGTAACGATATACCTGATAATGTCATTGCCGGTGGGGTTCCATGTAAAGTGATCAGAGCTCTTTAATTTTGTATTGTCAGTAATATTTATCAGTAAATGATGTAACATGATTCCATTTCTTGATTTAAAAGCGATTAATCATCAATACCAGCAGGCATTAAAAGAAGCTGCAGCACGAGTCATAGACTCTGGCTGGTATATTTTAGGCGAGGAAGTCGCTCAGTTTGAAAATGAGTTTGCTGCCTATTGTGGTACAGAATATTGTATTGGTGTTGCTAATGGTCTCGATGCATTGACACTGATTCTGCGGGCATGGATAGAACAAGGGCAACTGACAGAAGGTGATGAAGTCATTGTACCTGCCAACACGTATATTGCCTCAATTCTCGCAATTACTGAAAATCGCTTGAAACCTGTTTTGGTTGAGCCTGATCCTGAGACATTTAACCTTGATCCTACGCTTATTGAACGTCATATCAATGAAAAAACACGGGCAATACTGACGGTTCATTTATATGGTCAGATCACTGTAATCGACACAATAATGTCAATTGCCAGAAAGCATAATCTCAAGGTGATTGAAGACTGTGCACAAGCGCATGGTGCATGTTACCAAGGCAAAAAGGCTGGAAACATTGGTGATGCGGCTGGTTTTAGTTTTTATCCGGGTAAAAATCTGGGGGCACTTGGTGATGCAGGGGCGATTACCACGTCAGATCCCCAATTGGCTGAAACGCTGCGGGCACTTCGTAACTATGGGTCTCTGGAAAAGTACAAAAATATACATCAGGGTGTTAATAGTCGACTGGATGAAATGCAGGCCGCTTTACTGCGTGTGAAACTGCGTTATCTTGATATGGAGACGGAAGTGCGTCGTAGTATAGCTGAGTACTATAGCCAAAATATCGCTAACCCAGTAGTTCAGTCACCCATTGCTCAAGTTCGTGAATCACACGTTTGGCATTTATATGTTATTCGTACGGAGTTGAGGGATCGGCTCGCTGCCTATCTACAGAAGCAAGGAATACAAACTGTCATTCATTATCCTATCCCTCCTCATAAGCAAGCCGCATATATTGATTTGAATAGCATGAAGCTCCCGATCTCTGAAAAACTGCACAATGAGGTTCTCAGTCTGCCCATGAGTCCAGTGCTCTCAGCATCAGATATTGATCGAGTTGTTGATGCTGTCAATGTATTTCAATAGCAATTTATAAAGATCTACATTGTTTTACCGTAATGTATTTGAAGACTATATGTACTGAAGAGAGCTTCAATTGAGAGCCTCTACGGAGTTTAAGAATGATTATTGCCAAACCTGTAGGTGGCCTGGCGAACCAGATGGGTGTCTATGCTGCAGCCAAAGCGCTTGCCACTCATCATAATGTACCGTTAAAAGTAGATGTGAGTGAATGCAGTGAAGGGACATTGACAGAATTCAGATTGAAGCATTTGAATATCAAGACTGAGATTGCTACACAGCATGAGATAGATGCTGTTGTTGGGCTTACTGGCTATCCGTTGGTCAATAGCATTAAGAAAAAGCTTAAAAAGAAGTTTAAGTTGAATACTTGGGGTGAATATAAAGAATATTCGCTGACGTTTGACCCAGAATTCTTCAACTTGCCAGCAAAACAATATTTAAGAGGTAATTTTCCGAGTATTGTTTACTATGAATCAATAAAAAAGGTATTGCAGGAAGAGTTCACTGTTAAAAGCCTTGGGACAGACAAAACTCGTCACTGGGAAGAGCGAATCAGGAATACAAGAGATAGTGTTTGTTTGCATATAAGACGAGGTGATTATACTGATCCTAAGGTACAGGCATATCATGGACTATTAGATTTATCATACTATGAGAAGTCAATCTCTCATATGTCAAATGTATTGCTATCTCCGGAATTGTTTGTTTTTTCAGATGAAATTGAATGGGTTAAAGAGCATTTAAAAACAGATCTGCCTATACATTATGTAGATTGTCATAGTCCTTATGATGGTCATCTTGATTTTCATCTTATGCAACAATGTCATCATTTTATCATTGCAAATAGTGGCTTCAGCCGTTGGCCTGCTTATCTTTCAAATTATCCTGAAAAAATTGTTTGTATGCCTCAGGTATGGTGTGTAGATGATGAATTTAGTGATAGAGATATTGCTCCTGCTGATTGGATAAGAATATAAGCCGTTCAGGAATGAGCAGGCTTCGAAAACTCCGAAAATATAGTGCCAGCTTATTTAAATATTGATGTTTGTTGAAAGTAATATCGAAATGACAAAAAAAGCTCTTATCACAGGCGTTACAGGTCAAGATGGTTCCTATCTTGCTGAATTCCTTTTAAGTAAAGGGTACGAAGTTCATGGTATCAAGCGTAGGGCATCATCGTTCAATACCGATCGAATAGACCATATCTATGAAGATCCCCATATCAATGATCAACGTTTTATTTTGCACTACGGCGATTTGAGCGATAGCTCAAATCTGACCCGCATAATAAATCAGATCCAGCCAGATGAAGTGTATAACCTGGCTGCACAGTCTCATGTTGCAGTGTCATTTGAGTCGCCGGAATATACCGCGGATGTTGATGCTTTAGGTACATTGCGTCTGCTCGAAGCGATTCGCTTCCTCGGTCTGGAGAAGAAAACACGTTTCTACCAGGCATCTACCTCTGAATTGTATGGTTTGGTGCAAGAAGTTCCGCAAAAGGAAACGACACCGTTCTACCCACGCTCCCCTTATGCTGTGGCAAAACTGTATGCTTACTGGATTACCGTAAACTATCGCGAGGCGTATGGTATGTACGCTTGTAACGGGATTCTTTTCAATCATGAGTCGCCACGCCGTGGTGAAACCTTTGTTACCCGTAAAATCACCCGCGCACTCAGCAATATCGCTCAGGGACTGGAGCAGTGTTTGTATCTCGGTAATATGGATGCGCTCAGGGACTGGGGGCATGCCAAAGACTATGTTGAGATGCAATGGTTAATGCTTCAGCAGGAAACGCCGGAAGATTTCGTTATCGCGACGGGGGTTCAGTATTCTGTTCGTCAGTTTGTTGAGCTGACAGCTAAAAATCTGGGTATCACCCTGCGCTGGGAAGGGAAGGGGGTTGATGAGTGTGGTTATGTCGAATCCATAACCGGAGATAAGTCACACGCGCTAACAATCGGTCAGAAGATTGTTGCTGTAGATCCCCGATATTTCCGTCCTGCTGAAGTCGAAACACTGTTGGGTGACCCTACTCGCGCAAAGGAAAAGCTGGGTTGGACGCCATCGACATCACTCGAAGAAATGGTGAGTGAAATGGTTGATAATGACCTTGTATCCGCCCAACGCCATGCATTGCTCAAGCAACATGGCTTTGATGTGAAAGTGTCTCGGGAGTGAGCATCTGTCAATCGAGATTGTTTAATGAATTGACAGGGAGACACCAGGATAGATTATGCAAAAAAATATTTTTGTAGCAGGTCATAAAGGAATGGTCGGTTCGGCCATTATCCGCCAGCTGAGACAGCAATCAACTCAACATCGAATTGTGGTTGCTGATCGAAATGACATTGACCTTACCAACCAGGAAGCGGTTCGCGACTTTTTCACCAGCGAACGTATTGATCAGGTATATTTGGCTGCAGCAAAAGTCGGTGGCATTCATGCCAATAATGCCTACCCAGCAGAATTTATTTACGAAAACCTGATGATTGAGTCAAATATCATCCATCAGGCCTATACGTCGGGTGTAAGGGAACTGCTTTTTCTTGGCTCCAGTTGTATCTATCCAAAGTATGCGCAACAGCCGATAGTGGAAACGGAACTGTTAAATGGCGCATTGGAACCAACGAACGAAGCCTATGCGATTGCTAAAATTGCCGGGATTAAGCTTTGTGAGTCTTATAATCGGCAATACGGCGTTGATTATCGTTCTGTAATGCCTACAAACCTGTATGGTCCAAATGATAATTTCCATCCAGAAAACAGCCATGTCATACCGGCCATGATGCGTCGATTCCATGAGGCAACTTCTGCCAATGACAGTGAGGTCGTTGTCTGGGGATCAGGAAAGCCTATGCGGGAATTCCTTCATGTGGATGATATGGCTGCTGCCTGTTTGCATGTCATGAACCTGGATAAAACCATCTATGAAGAGAATACAGAACCCATGATGTCGCATATCAACATTGGAACCGGTGTTGATTGCACAATCAGGGAGCTGGCAGAAACCATGGCTACGGTTACCGGTTTCAGAGGCAAACTCCGGTTTGATACATCAAAACCTGATGGTACCCCAAGGAAGCTTCTGGATGTCAGTCGAATCCATAAAATGGGCTGGGAGTCATCCATTCGCATTGAACAAGGCCTGGCTGATACCTATAAATGGTTCCTGGAAAACAGTCGTACATTACGTGCATGATAAGGCTCTGGCCAGACGCCAAACAGGATAGAATATTTTGCTAATACCCGTCATATTAAGCGGCGGTTCAGGAAGTCGTTTATGGCCTGAGTCTCGTTCGCAATACCCCAAACAGTTTCTGCCGTTAACCGGTTCCGAGTCCATGATTCAGAGTACAGTGGGACGTTTGGCTGGACTCAGTGACTGCGCGCCACTTATGGTGATCTGTAATGAAGACCATCGCTTTATTGTGGCTGAGCAATTGCGTGCAGCCGGGCAGGACTACGCAAGCATCATTCTTGAACCCAGTGCCCGTAATACTGCGCCAGCGTTAGCTATTGCAGCACTGAGAGCATTATCAAATCACAGTGATGAAGATCCTGTCCTGCTGGTTCTGGCTGCCGATCATGACATCCGTAATGTAGATGAATTTCAGAAGGTCGTTTCCAAAGCGATACCGGCGGCGAATGATGGACAGCTGGTGACCTTTGGGATAGTGCCAACAAAACCTGAAACCGGCTACGGTTATATCAAGGCGGTGCAAGATAGCGGCATTCATGGCGGATGTACCTATTCTGTGGGAGCGTTTGTCGAAAAACCGGATGAAGCGACAGCTGTTGAATATATTGATTCAGGTGCCTATTACTGGAACTCAGGCATGTTCCTGTTAAAGGCATCCCGCTATCTTGAAGAGCTTGAAAAATTCCGGCCTGACATTCTCACTTCATGTAGACAGGCTATGTCTGACGCCACCGTTGACCTGGATTTTGTACGCCCGGATAAGTCAGCGTTTGAATCATGCCCATCTGATTCAATTGACTATGCTGTCATGGAAAATACGGCCGATGCAGTGGTTATCCCTCTCGATGCAGGCTGGTCTGATGTAGGGTCATGGTCTTCCCTGTGGGAGATCACTGGAAAAGATGACCAGGGCAATGTGGTGAATGGCGATGTTATGTTGGAAGATTGCCATAACAATTACATTCGTTCATCGCGTAAGTTGATAGCAGCCGTTGGTGTTGATGATCTTGTGATTGTAGACACCGATGATGCTGTTCTCGTGACGAGTAAAAACCGCTCTCAGGATGTAAAACGGATCGTTGAGAGGTTAATTCAGTCTCAACGCAGTGAAGCGTGTGCTCATCGAAAAGTGTATCGTCCCTGGGGGCATTATGATGGGATTGATGCTGGAGATAGATTTCAGGTCAAACGAATAACCGTCAAACCCGGAGCAACACTTTCCCTGCAGAAGCATCATCATCGTGCGGAGCACTGGATCGTTGTGCGTGGCACGGCATTGGTGACCAATGGCGAGCAAGAAATATTACTGACAGAAAATCAATCGACTTATATCCCGATTGGTACAATTCATCGTCTTGAAAATCCCGGTAAAGTAGATCTGGAGTTGATCGAAGTTCAGAGCGGCGCCTACCTTGGTGAAGATGATATTGTGCGCTTGGAAGATAATTACGGCCGTACCCGATGAATATGAAAGCGCTACCCTTAGTTTCTGTTATTGTACCGTGCTACAACCATCAGGATTATGTAAGTGATGCAATAAACAGCATACTGAAGCAGACATATTCCAATATTGAACTTATTGTCTTGGATGATGGTTCAACGGATAACAGCCCGGCTGTATTGGCAGAGCTTTCTGAAAAACATGGCTTTTATTATGAGCACCAGCAGAATATAGGCCTAAATGGCACGTTGAACAAAGGCCTCTCGCTTGCAAAAGGGCAATACATTTGCCCATTTGCATCTGATGATGTGATGTTTCTTGATCGTATAGAGAAACAAGTCGCATTACTTGAGTCGCGGCCTGACGTTGCAGTCTGTGCCGGCAATATGATTGCAATCAGTGAAACAGGTGAGATTGCATCAGGGCTTAAAATTAGGCCAGCCCGTGAAGTTGGTTTTGATGATTTATTTTGGAAAAATATTCCTGGTCCTGCAGCGCCGACTACAATGATTCGTTCTACGGTCCTTGATGAAGTGGGTCACTATGATCCGGACATCAGAATCGAAGACTTATATATGTGGCTTAAGATTACTCATGCAGGGCATAAAATTTATATTTTAAATGATTTGTTGGCCTATTATCGACAACATAGCGGAAACCTCCACTCTAATTATAAGTCCATGTTTGAAAATGAGTTGAGAATAATTGGCTCGTATGCGTCTCACCCTAAGTACAATGAAGTAAAAAAGCGTTTGCTCATAAGTACGTTTGTCAAAACCGCTAATCGAGACAAGCAGTTTGCAAAGGAACTATTGAGCCAAATATCATTTTTTGATGCACCACTTAAAGTTTCAAAAGGCGTTGTAAGATTGATTGCAGGTTAAATTGCCGTTGCAAATAGTATGATTTCAATTGATGCTAATATATCCCTGAAAATATTTCTATTACATGTTGAGTTTATCAAGCTAAGGCTCGATTAATGCTTTTGCACGGAAGTATAATAAATATAACTCGATTGTTTAGATAAAAGTATTGGTCAGAAAGTGATCGTCAATAATATAGTGTCCCAAGTAAAGGTTGTTATAGAGAGTGTGCACAAGAAACGGTGATTGCATCGTGCGATATACTTATATAAGTAGTAATGAATAAATGGAAAAAAAACTGATCAGTGTATTGATGCCCGTTCATAATGCAGAACTGTATCTTCATGATGCAATCAGCTCTGTGCTTGAACAAGACTATAGGGATATAGAATTTATAATCATAGATGATGGCTCTACGGATAATAGCCTCGAAGTTATACGCGGATTTGAAAAAAACGATAAAAGAATTGTTTTGCTTGAAAAAGAAAATAGTGGGATTGTCGATACGCTAAATTATGGGTTTCAACACGTAAGTGGTGAATATGTCGCCCGGATGGATGCAGATGATGTCTGTATGGCACATAGATTATCCACTCAGCTGAAGTTTATGAAAGAAAATAGCCTGGATCTCTGTGGTAGCGCGATGAGGCTATTTGGAAGTAGCTCAAGAATAAAAAAGTATCCTGAAAGCCATGATGAATTAATGACTAATCTTGCGCTATATGGAAAGACAATTCCCCATCCAACAGTGTTGATGAAGACTGAAATTTTACAGTATCACTCTTACAGTAATAAATTTCCCTATGCAGAAGATCTTGCTCTTTGGTTAGATATTGCATTCGGATCCAATTATAGATTGGGAAATTGCCCTGATGTCCTTATGAATTATCGAGTACATGGAAAGCAAACTTCAAAAGAAAAAAAGCAGCAACAGGTAGCTTCGACAATAGGTGCAACAGATTATTTTCTTAGAAAAGAGTGCGGTATCTTCACTGATCAAGAGTTGAATGCTAATTATATATTGTCGAAATCTCGAATGAAGAGTACGACTCAAAATATTTCGGACTATAGTAGCTATATTGAAAAAGTCAGAAGTTATCTTTCAAACAAAAATCTAGACCTAAAATATCTGGATGAAAAGTATTATGAAGTCTGCAGGAAAAATACCTTTCATGGCTTCATGGTAAAAGATTTGTTTCTTAAAACTGCAGCAAACCCATCTGTCAGACAAAGATTCGAGCTGAGTATCAAGGCAGCATTGAGAATTTAGGGTGAAATTAAATTCACCCTAAATAGAGAGCATTCTATTTAATGTTGTTTTGCTAAGCCAGTTTTCGTGGTTGCAATAGCTAAGGCTAATGGTAACCATGTTATAAGCCAGAATTCACCTGGTCGGTTAATCAGACTGTAAACATCTGTGACCATACTAATGCTTCCAAATAGCATCAATGCAAATGCGCACTTTGCTAGATAACTGCTCCAAAATTTCTTAACCGCTAAGAGCATGCTGACAGCCATTGCTACTAGTAAAGTAAGACCTACGAAACCGTAGTTAAGAGTCATTTGCAAAGGCAGATTATGCGCGTGAGGGACTAGCCACTTACCAATCCAAATATTAGGTTGGTGTTCAAAACCGTATCCAACTAGTGGTGATTGACGTATAACTTCAATTGCTGCCATCCATATGTTATTACGATTGTTCATGCCTGTATCGAAAATTTTGGGTGAAAGCAATACATGGCCATAATTTACCGCAACAAATAATACGCCCAATGCGCCAACAAGTAGAGCGATATTGGTTTTTGAATTACGTACAACAATAGATATCAGAGCAAAGGACGTGATGAGCGCTATAATTGGACCTCTTGACCATGTCATCAAGACATAGAAAGAAAGAACGCTGACACCTATAATAGCTGCGGCTATTTCAAATTTTGTCTTTGCTCTTATCGTTAGCCAGGTAAAGAGATAAATAGCATATACACCATAAAAAATACCTGCATTGATGGGATGTTTGAAATCACCGTACTTACCTATTCCCATGCTAAAAAGTCTATAGGAGCGATAAGCAAGTTGGTGATCTTGAATGATATAGTGGTTGATAAGTGCGATAGCAGCACTGACTGTGATGACCAGCGTCGCTAATAGCAATAGCTTTTCTAATTTACAGGTGTTCTTAGCACATTGAGTAGCGGCATATACATACAACAGTACATACAGGCAACGCTTTAATAAATCACTGAGATCTGTCTCAGTATCGCTCCAGGACCAGGATAATGCGGCCCAGGCAACAAACATAAAAAAGATTACTTCAATTGTGCCGGGCTTAAGATGACGAAAATGCCGTATTTTCAATAAAACTGAAATCGTGGCCGGCAAGATAAGCCAGACATACGTTTGAGAGATAGCGCCACCTTTTCCAAGCCATGTAATAGCCGTTAGTTGTATGAAAAGGCCGAATGGCAGCAGATAGCGGGTGATGAAGTCATCAGCCTTGTCTATTTTGCTCATCGAGTGCCTCATGCTTGAGGTCGTGTCATTAATTATCAGGTTGTTCATTAAGCTGCTGGCTGTATGGTAGTTAAGAGAGGTAGATAGAAGGCGCTTATTTTAACACTTTATGCATAACTGTCAGAGAGATTTATTTCATCTTAGAATATTGTATAGTTTAATTGTGTAAAGTACTGACATAGTAGAATCAAAATCAGTAGTGTTATCATAAAATAGTCAACTGAAAAGGAAGGTATAGCTTTATTCCTAGTCAGCTTGTTTAGCTGTATGACAACGTTAAAGTACTATTTAGTCAGATCAAGTCATGCCAAGTTTTTTCAGTATGAAAAGCTCTTATATATTTCTTGCTTGTTGATTAATAAAATTCGTAATAAGTTAAAATGATTTTCCCTTCAATGTTGTCAATAATAGATGTTTGTGAAAAAGCTTCATGATTTTATATGTTAAAAATCAAATTCTAAAAAATCCCAAAATGAATTGGGCAATAGCGGATCAAGCATTAGTTAGTGGAGCCAATTTTTTAACCGGCATTATCTTAGCTCGGCTATTAGGTTTGGAATCGTATGGCGTTTTCACACTCGCGTGGTTAGTCGTCCTATTTTTTAACAGCCTACAGCTTGCAACGATAGTGCAACCAATGATGAGCTTATCCCCGAAATATGAGGGTGAAAAGCTAAAAGAATTTTATGGTTCAATGTTATATATCCAGCTGTTATGGATTATAATTTATCTGCTTGTAATTTGTATTGGCATCGTTTTCCAAAATAAATTTGAATATGCTGCTAGAATTAGTGAATATATTATTCCAGTCTTTTCAGTTCTCATTGCTTTTCAAATACAGGACTTTTTTAGAAGACTCTTTTTTACTTTGTCGAAACCAGGAAAAGCATTTTTAAGCGATTCGATCAGCTACCTTGGTAGAATACTTCTATTCATTCTCCTTTATCATCTCGATAATCTGACCATAACAAATGTACTCTATGCAATTACATTTGTTAGTCTAGTCGCAATAGTACCTGCTTTAAGCATAAAAACTAGCATCAAAATGTTTCACTCACATCATCCACTGAATATTAAGGAGAACTTTGATTTTTCTAAATGGCTTTTAGGTTCAGCATTATTGCAATGGACAACGGGTAATTACTTTTTTGTTATGGCGGGGATGTTACTAGGTCCTTTAGCTGTTGGTGCCGTAAAAGCATGTCAGAATATTATTGGTATAACGCATATTTTATTCCAGGCCATGGAGAACTTTGTTCCATCACAGGCTACTAAAGCACTAAGAGATGGGATAGGTGGATTAAAAAAATATCTATTGAAGCTTGTTTGTCTGGGTGGCTTGGGGACTGGCTTGATAATTATGACTGTTGTTGTATTCTCCGAAGCACTTATAACACTGGTCTATGGTGAAGAGTATACGCAATACTCTTATCTGATGAGCTGGTTTGGAATTTTGTATTTCCTGTCATATTTATCCTTACCAATAAGAGCAGGGTTAAGATCTATTGAAAGAAATAGTGTTATTTTTTATGGATATATTATATCTACAGCTTTCTCTTTACTCAGCGCGAAGCCGATTGTCTCTTCATATGGTGAGCTGGGCGTGATTCTAGGAAGTATATTATCTCAACTAATTATATTGAGTGTGTTAGGTGCATGCTTCTTGCTTTATATCGTGAACTTCAACAGAGCTAAACGATAGTTGTATGTAATGTGTTGAAATTACTACTCGATAAATTGTTTCTAATGATAGGGATGATTATTAAAGCCTGAGTTTCAAAGGCGTTAATTGAAAAATATTAAGAGAGTATAATATGAAAGTGCTATTATTGGCAGGTGGTTACGGTACAAGGTTAAGTGAAGAGACGGATGTGCGTCCAAAACCAATGGTCGAAATTGGTGGTAAGCCTATCCTATGGCATATAATGAAACTCTATTCAGAGCACGGTTATGACGATTTTGTAATCCTTTTAGGTTACAAAGGCTATGTGATAAAAGAATATTTTGCTAACTACTTTTTGCATCAAAGTAACGTAACAATAGATCTAAAAAATAATTCAATGGAAGTTCTGGAAAACACCAGTGAAGCTTGGAAGGTGACTCTCATTGATACTGGGTTAAATGCTATGACAGGAGCGAGAATAAAAAAAGCTCAAAAGATAGTAGGTGATAATCCATTCATGCTAACTTATGGTGACGGCGTTTCAGATATTAATATAAATGAATTAGTCAAATTTCATAAAAGCCACGGCAAGGCAATGACTATGACCTCTTCACAGCCAGAAGGTCGATTTGGGGCGCTTATAACGACCGAAGATAACAAAGTTGAGAGGTTTATGGAAAAGCCAAAAGGAGATGGCAACTGGATAAATGCAGGATATTTTGTTTGTGAGCCTTCCGTCTTTGATTACATAGCTGATGATGATTCTGCAGTGTTTGAACAAAAGCCTCTGGAACGTTTATCACATGAGGGACAAATATACACCTATAAGCATGACGGTTTCTGGAAACCAATGGATACACTGAGAGATAAAATCAAGTTGAATGAAATGTGGGACAATGGTGTAGCACCCTGGAAAGTTTGGTGACAGTAATGTTTAATAATATTTATGCAGGTAAAAAGGTACTTGTAACAGGTCATACAGGCTTTAAGGGCAGCTGGCTAACAACGTGGCTACTAGAATTAGGTTCTGTAGTTTGTGGTATTTCAAAAGATATACCTACTGAGCCATCAATGTTTGAAGAGCTTGGGTTAGAGAAAAAGATTGAACACAATATTTGTGATATACGAAACTTAGAAGAAATAAAAGAAATTATCACAGCATTCAAGCCAGATTTTTTATTCCATTTAGCGGCACAAGCTATTGTCTCGGTTTCCTATGATCAGCCATTAGAAACAATCTCGTCAAATGTTATTGGAACCACAAATGTATTAGAGTGTTTACGTTCACTTAATCATCCATGTAATGCAGTTATAATTACAAGTGACAAGTGTTATGAAAATGTTGAATGGGTATGGGGCTATAAAGAAACTGATCAAATGGGTGGGCGTGATATATATAGTGGTTCCAAAGGTGCTGCTGAAATAATATTCCATGCTTATCAGCAGTCTTTCTTTAATGGAAAGAATGAACATATACGTATGGCTACTGGTCGTGCAGGGAATGTGATTGGGGGGGGGGACTGGGCTGCAGACAGGATAGTCGCAGACTGTATGAGGGCCTGGAGCAGTTCTGAATCTGTTAATATACGTTGCCCAACAGCTACTAGGCCTTGGCAACATGTACTCGAGCCATTAAGCGGCTATCTGTTATTGGGGCAGAATTTGGCTCAAAATATTGAAAGCCATGGTGAGCAATATAATTTTGGTCCTAGATCTGATGTAAATCATACAGTCAAAGACCTGATTAAGGACTTGTCTGCCTATTGGAAGTTCAATGACTCAGAAGATGCTTATGTTGTGATAGATAATTTACCCTTTAACGAAGCAGGGCTTTTAAAACTTAATTGTGATAAGGCATTATTTAATTTGAAATGGCAAGCTGTTTTAAATTATCAAGAATGTATAAAGTTTGTTAGTGAATGGTACTTTGCTTTTTACCAAGGTGAGCAAGATATGTTAGCTTTTACTATGAAGCAAATTGCCGAGTACAAGGAAATTGCAGTAGACAGGAAAATATCATGGACGGTGTGATAATAACCCCTCTAAAAGAAATAGCTCATGATAAAGGTAATATATTTCACGCATTGAAAAAAAGCGATAATGGTTATTTAGGTTTTGGTGAAGCATATTTTTCTTCAATAAAAAGTGGTGCGATCAAGGGATGGAAAAAACATAATGAAATGACTTTGAATTTGATCGTTCCTATAGGGGAAGTTGAATTTGTTTTATACAATAAGGGTAAATTTGAACAGTTTATATTATCTCCTAGGAATTATTGTAGACTAACCATTCCACCCAATATATGGGTTGCCTTCAGGGGATTGGCACCTTTCGATAGTATGCTGCTGAATATAGCTAATATTGAACATAATCCTTCGGAATCTGAAGCGTGCGAACTAAATGATATTCCTTATGTGTGGAGACCATGAGAATACTGATAACGGGTGCGAATGGCATGCTGGGTTCTGTGCTATCAAAAAAGCTAAAAGGACATGAAGTTTTTGCTTACAGTCGCGCAGAGTTGGATATAACTAACAGAGTTGAAATAAAACATACACTTAAAGATATCGATCCTCAAGTTATCATCCATGCCGCAGCCTATACTAATGTTGAACAATCTGAGGTTGATCCAGACAAGGCATATTTGGTAAATGTAATCGGTACACAAAACTTAGTTGACGCTTGTGTTGGTAATAATGTTTTATTTGTTTACATATCAAGTACAGGTATTTATGGAACAAAGAAAGTAAACTCACCTTACAATGAGTTTGACGAAGCTCTACCAACAACAATACATCATAAATCAAAACTCGAAGCGGAAAAAGTTGTAATAAATCACTTAAATAAATTTCTTATAATAAGAACAGGTTGGTTATTTGGTGGTAGTATCCAAAAAGAAAAGAATTTTGTTTTTAAACGATATTTAGAAGCTTCATCAAAAAAGAAAATCTATTCTGATCCTAATCAAATAGGTAATCCAACATATGTTGAAGATTTAGTAGATCAAATAAATCTGCTTATAGATAAGCAGCATTATGGCATTTTTAATTGCGTTAATAATGCTGTGAACGTAACACGCTTGGACTATGTTCAAAAAATTATTTCTCTATTTGAATTAGACTGCCAGGTTGAAGCTGCCCCAAAAGGAATCTTTAAGCGAGTAGCTCCTGTATCAAGTAACGAATCTGCAGAAAACAAAAAGCTTGATTTTTTAGGGGTAAACATTATGGGTGATTGGCAAGAAAGTTTACAACGCTATGTCAAGCTGGTTAGAAGTAAGGAAGTATAACTATGTTGCTTACTGTAGTAATGTCTGTAAAAAATGGTGAGCCCTATCTTTCAGAAGCTATAGAGAGCATATTAAATCAAACATATAAAGATTATGATTTCATTATTGTCAATAATAATTCAACAGATAAAACGGCTAGCATTTTAGAATATTATCGTAATCAGGACTCTCGTATAAGGGTAATTACTAATAATCTCCCCTATACCTATGTTGAAGGAAGAATGCTTGCATTCGAGAAAGTAAAAACGGATTGGGTTGCATTGATGGATGCTGATGATATATCAGAACCGATGCGTTTTGAAAAACAGATCAATGCAATAAGAAAATATGGTGACAAGTTGGGTGCTATTGGTGTTTGGGCAAAACAAATAAATAACAAAGGAAAAGTACTAGCAAATAGCACATTTGGTGCTACTTCTATCGATGAGTTCGAAAAGTTAAATAATGCTAATGAAACGATTGGATTAATTGATCCAACTGCAGTATTTCACTTGCCTACATTTTATAAAGCAGGTGGGTATCGGCCTTATACAGTACCAGCAGCAGATTTAGACTTATGGTATAGGATAGCTGAAGCAGGTAGAGCTGTTCTCGTCATACCTCAATATTTATTTAAGTATCGAGTGCATAACAACTCTGACTCTGTTAGACGTTCAATGCTACAGCGAAAAAAAACACACTTTATAAATTATAATATGAGAGTTCGCAGAACTGGACAGAACGAAATAAGTTGGGATTTCTATTGTAAAAACATATGGCAGAAGCCATGGTATCGATTTAAGAAGTTAAGAACAGATTATGGAATGGTGTTTTATAAAGTTGCGGGATTGAATTATGCAGAAGGTAGCAAGGTGCTAATGCTATATTGGCTTGTTCTAGCATTTTTTATAAATCCTATATTTGTAATAAAGAGACTGTATGGACAAAAGTTAAAGAGTAACAATTAAGACCATATCACTATGAAGTTTTTTATTGCTGAACTTTTTAAATCTCTAGAAGAAAGTAATGTTAGGTATGCTGTGCTAAGAAACTATGAATCTTTGCCAGAAAAGCCAGCAGACAGTGATTATTTTGATTTGGATTTAATCGTTTCCTCAAAAGACTATGAAAGATATCGAAGTGTTGTACATAATGTTGCTGCTAAACATGAAGCAAGTATTATCAAAGAGTTTAGCAGGAGCTATGTAAAGCATATACGTGTGGTAAAATTGCTGGAAAGCCACTATGTAGCTGTTCAGCTTGATGCACATATCAAAGGGCAGGGATGGCATGGTTACTATTATTTGCATGAAAATGAAATTCTAGAAAACAGAAAGAAGTATAATAATATTTACGTGGTTAGTGACTTTCATAAAGCATTGATTAATTGGTTAGATAAGTTGTTATGGGGAGGATATATTAAAGATAAATATAGAAATGATATACAAAATATAATGAAGTCCCATGTAAAACTTTTAGAAAATTTTCTAGCTAAAGTTCTTCCTGAAAAGGAAAAAAAGGATTTATCTAAAATAGTTACAATTGGGAATCTAAATGATTCTGTTCCTTTTAGGGGGAGATTGATAGCTGGAATTCGGCGGTTAAGTATTAAGCAATACTCATTGGCCACATTTTTTTGGACAGCAGATTTTTACTATAGGGAGTTAATATTAAGAATAAAGCCGCCAGGATTGAAAGTTATCTTTAAAAAAGATAATTCTCATTCGAATAAAATATTCGATGATTTAAAGACAATAGTTTTAGGTGAATCACTTTATTTAACTTGTCAAAAATATCCAAGTACGTCATTTAAAAGGATATATACAATATTAAGAAAGCAGGGTTTGGTTGCTATCATATCAAGCCGGTTAGTAGATAATAATTATCAAGCTTTCGAAATGTGTTTATCAGAGTCTAATCATCGAAATGAAGTTATTGGACATATACTATCAAGATATAAAAAGGAGCGATTATTTGGCGCTACAGTAGTGTACATTGCTAATTAGATCACATCTTGTACAGGGTTAATGTATGCAAGGGTAATATCATGAGAGTTCTTGCTATCATAGACTTCACAGGCATTATGCCAGTCACAAAAAGTGCTCCTTTTCGTTATATTTTCATTCGCAGAGTGTAAATGGTTGCATGTACAAGAATGCTATCAGTTTGATAGAGCAATTCTCCGTACTTCAAGACCCTCTCCAAAGCTGGAAAGCGAGACACACTCTGCGATGTATTGCTGTTGACCATTGTTCAGTCATAGCTTGTCCCGAAGGCTTAAGGGACATATCTTTATCCCAAAGACCACCTCTAATGCTTGAGTAAATATGGCATTTTTAAATAATGCGACTGTATTACAAGAGTATTGTAAGAACAGATAGTGTTACTAAAATCTAGTAATTAAAAAATTCTCTATCGACTGTATAAAAGTCTATAACAAAAAAATTGTTGAAGTAAATTTAACAGACTGAGAGATTCCTCGAGCTCATAGGCAGAGGTTACAGTCTAACTTGATCAGATTTTTGCATGTGTTGATGGTGCTCCTCGTGGTTAGATTAAGATCGTTGAAACACAATGAGAATACTGCCTTCTTTGATCTGTTTGAGTTAGAAAAATCTGATCGCAATCGATACCGAGCTATAACAGAGTACAATAGACAAAGTCTTTGTAGAAAGTATAAGCTGAATTCATTAGTTAAAAATTGAAATCTTGCATTACAAATTTTTGATTGCCTTATGCCTTGTTAGACATATTGTTAAATATTTAAAAATTCATAAATAAGGGGAGCTATGAAGATACTGAATTTGGGATGTGGTGTAAAAACTAGCGATAAGATTGGCGTGATTAATATAGATTGGTCAATTTACTTGCGATTAAAAAATAAGAAAATATTGTCGCCAATATTACCTCTGTTTTTCAGAGGAGAACGCTTAAATAGACTTAAATCACTGCCAGAAAATATTATGGTGCATAATCTGGCAAAAGGTATACCCTTCAGCTCAGATTCAGTTGATGTTGTTTACCATTCTCATATGCTAGAACATTTGGACAGAGATGTTGCAGAAAAGTTCTTAATGGAAGTTAAAAGGGTTCTTAAAGTTGGTGGAATACATCGTATTGTAGTTCCTGATTTCGAAGAAGCCTGTAACGCTTATATCAAACATATTGCATTATGTGAAGAGAATCCTGATGAGTATAATAATCACGATTCATATATTGCTTCATTAATTGAACAGTCAGTGAGAAAAGAGTCATTTGGCAGCAGCCAACAGAGTCCATTGAGGCGATTTTTTGAAAACCTTATTCTTGGTGATTCTCGACGAAGGGGAGAAAATCATCAATGGATGTATGACAAAATAAATTTGAAAGCAAAGCTGATAAACTGTGGATACAAAGAAGTTTATGAGCAAAATTATAACTCAAGTGAAATTTCAAATTGGATTGATTATGGACTAGATAATGACAAAGATGGCAATCAGTATAAGCCAGGGTCTCTTTATATAGAAGCTCGTAAATAAAATTCACCTGAGTGCGGTGCTTCGCATGGTTCAAGAGTCGCAGATTCCTGATATAGAAACAGTTGGTAATGTATATCTAGAAGAGTAGAACTGACTGTTGAGACGCACGATCAAGTGCTCTTAAACTTATAATCACCGTCTCATAGATGGTAGTAGTATCGATAGAATGTGTTGAGTTACCTCACTCAGAAATTTAGTAAGTACTCAAAAACCGGTACATAAGGCGATTTCACGTTCTGCCGCCTAAGCTCATCCCCATGTTCCCATTACCGCCTG
>NZ_BAABFL010000475.1:0-58988 GCF_039540975.1 Kistimonas scapharcae | reverse complement strand
GTTTTGTGCAAAAACTGTACTCTGTTGCCAAAAGTACGGCCAGCTTGCTCACATTCCCAAGGTTAAGCGGGATTTAAGGGTATAAAGCCGAATTTTCATACTCTTTGTAAAATTGCGTTACACTGGTTGGCTATTTGATAGCCACTCGGATTCAACCATGATGACATTGGGAACCCCTTTCAGTTCTTCTGCAACCAAAGTCTTGCTTTGTGGTTCGGGTGAACTCGGAAAGGAGGTCGCTATTGCATTACAGCGGCTGGGTGTGGAAGTCGTGGCGCTGGATCGTTATGCCAATGCGCCTGCCATGCAGGTGGCTGATCGCAGTCATGTGTTGTCCATGCTGGACAGCGAAAAGCTGCGTGCGGTGATCGAGACAGAAAAACCGGATTTTATCGTGCCGGAAATTGAAGCGATTGCCACGGAAACATTAGTCGCATTGGAGCAAGAGGGATACACCGTCGTACCGACAGCTCGGGCTGCCCAGTTGACCATGAACCGTGAAGGTATACGACGCTTGGCTGCGGAGACACTTCACCTTAAAACATCGTCGTATCGTTTTGCTGATAATTGGGACGATTTTCAAACAGCGGTCGAAGCCATTGGTATGCCCTGCGTGGTCAAGCCCATCATGAGCTCTTCAGGAAAAGGGCAAAGCGTTGTAAAGCACTCTGATGATTGTAAGCAAGCTTGGAATTATGCACAGGAAGGTGGCCGGGCCGGGAAAGGGCGTGTCATTATAGAAGGATTTGTGGACTTCGATTTTGAGATTACGTTGTTAACCATCAGGCATCGTGATGGAACCAGTTTCTGTCAACCAATAGGCCATCGACAGGAAGGGGGAGATTACCGGGAATCATGGCAGCCACAGGCAATGTCGGACGCTGCATTAGAAATGTCGAAAAACGTTGCGCAATCCATTACCGAGGCTTTGGGCGGTTGGGGACTATTTGGTGTTGAATTGTTTATCTGTGGCGATAATGTCATTTTCAGTGAAGTGTCTCCTCGGCCTCATGATACTGGACTGGTGACCTTGATATCACAGAATTATTCCGAGTTTGAATTACATGTGCGAGCTTTTCTTGGATTACCCATCCCGAATATTCGACAGTTTGGGCCTGGGGCATCGTCTGCCTTGTTGGTTGAGGGAAGATCTGCAGATATTCGGTTTGGCAATCTGGCGGATGCATTAAGTCAGGTTGATACTGATCTGAGATTATTTGGAAAGCCTGAGGTGGATGGCTTGAGACGTATGGGGGTTGGGCTGGCGTTAGGTGATAATTGTCAGGAGGCTATTGAAAAAGCGGCAACGGTTACCTCTCGAATCCATATTGAGCTTTAGGTGTTCTTTATTGCGGTGTAGCAAAAACGATATAGTCAAATTTTTATAATTGACTATATGTTCAATAAATGAAAAGCGGACTGAATAATAAGGCTGATGTTTTTTGAAATAAAACATTGTTCATACATGAGTCTGATTTTCGTTTCTTATCTTTAGCACCATGGTTGTGGTGATATGCCGTTCTATCACTGAGAATGGTCATGCGATTATTTGGCACGTTGGTTCTATTTATTTCTTTTGGGTAAACGTTACTGTTACTTAGCCCTTATCTATAGTAACGCTCCGTGTGAGCAGGAAACAAATCAGCTGGTGTGAACCATAAAAAAATAATTTAAACGTTTGTTTGAACTGTTGCTAGCCCCTGTTTTATGGCGCTCTTTGCTTTTTTTTTTGGAATGAAACGTTTTTGGCATAAACAATGAATTAGTTGTAAGTGCAAAAGGACGAAGCATGATTGTCAGGCGTTATGGAGCGCTGATCCATGCTTTCATTTACCACCATGCTGTGAGCAACTGAGGCGGACGCTCAGTGGAGGTCTTGCAGCAGGCTGTGATTAGGGAGTGTTACCATGAATGTTTCAGAAGGTTTTGTCACAGAATTTTTCGGAATGGATGTTGAGAAAGCGAATTTGCGCCGTATGCTCGAACAGCAGATTGCGCATTTTCTGGCACAGGGGGGGCGCGTTCAGTGTATTCCTAACCAGCTTGAAGAGAATGGTGGCGCTAAGCCCGTTAGGCTGACAAGAAGCAGTGGTGGCAATTACTGAGTCGTCCATGAGGAAATAAAAAAGCCGGGACAAATGTCCCGGCTAAAGTCGCTAGAGTTAACATGCGCATGTAGCCCATGTGAAGCCGTCGTTCACAGAGCCTCTGATAACATAGTACCAGTTCGGTAAAAGTCAAAACAAATACTCCCACCTCGCCTTCTAAAAAGCAAAACGTCAGTACTTAAAAACGGTTCTGTTCTCTGGCTTCTAGATTTTGCGCTACTGACTTTTGTCCTCCAGCAACGTGGTGGTCGATGGAAATAAAAAATAGGACGTTCAACTATATTTTGCAACTGTGAGGGCGGGTGACGGGTTGTTTTTCTGGAGGGTTCTGAAAATTGTTGAGGGGCAATGCTGTTGTGTGTGAAACTTATGAGTATCCGGTGTTGTTGATCATTTCAATATTTCTGAATTATAGGCCTTCAGATGTAAATGCTTTTTAAGTGGGTTCTGCTATGTCTGAATTTGATGTTTTCGTTGATATGAATAATTAACGGGTGATTTGGGTTTTTGGTTTGCTTTATGTGTTCAGGTGTTTAATGAGCAAGTCGTGAAGTTGGCAAGTAGTGCGCGTTAGTTATGATGAGTGGCTATTGTTGTGTGTATAGTCTTCCATAGTTGAATTTTATGGAGGAATGAATCGTTTGTTTGCAAGATTACGCTTAGTCATAAGCGAACCCCGTTCTGTTATCTGATAGAGGTTTCTGTTGAGCAGGGCTGGCGTTAGCCAGCCTCGGTGTCAGATGTCTCTTCTCTTGTTTCGCGAACGATAACGGCTTCGGGTTTGTTTCGGTTGGGCCATACGCTTTCTGGAATGACCTCCGTCGCCATGTAGCCTTTTCCGCCCTTGCCAATAAGGAATCGAACAGATTCACCTGCTTTGAGTGACTTAAAGCCATCCATAATGATGACGCTATAGTGAACGAAAATGTCTTCGTTCTCGGAGGCTGCCACAGGCTCAATAAAACCAATGCCTTTAGCGTTGTTAAACCACTTGATCGTTCCGGTTAAATATTCCATATCCCTGTCTCATTATTATTGCTTCCCAGTAACACAATAACGTTAGTTCTCCCATGGGGCAATACTTTATCTGATATTCCTTTCAATGGAAGTGTTTATGAGAGTAATGGATAGGCAAATAAAACCAATAAAAGTGAAAGATATCACTTATTGCTGTTGGGTATGTAGATATAACGTTTTTTCTGTATGGTTATGTGGAGCATCAACCTGAGAGTGTATGATATGATAAATAGTGTCTAAAACTTCATTCCAGTTAACGCCGGGCTTGAGGCGCTTGTCATAGAGAATGTGCAGAAGGTATTTGTCGAGCGGTGTGAGTTGTTGAAAGATACTGCTGTCGTTAAAAATACTGGGATATAAGTCATCAACGTCGTTGGTCAGGCCCATGATCTGGGTCATTTCTTCGATGACACAGGACTGCAACCGTCCATACGAGCGGGCGAGGTCTTCAGGGATCAGAATCCACGCCTTAACGATTTGTCCATTACGATTAGCCAGAATGTTGAATGTACAAAGGCTGTGACTTAGGTGTGGGTTTTTATCTGTGTTTATAGCCCGATTGAATTCTGTCTGGTTCATGAAGTAGATCAGTACGTTGGCTTTTTCACGTTCAGGCTCAATGTACATTGGTAACTGAGTATGCTCAGACAGGATATTCATCTGTTCTTGAATCAATTTTTCATGGAGTGCGGGATCGCCTATTGCGCTGAAAATATGAATCCGCAAGGGTGATGTCCATTTCAGCAGGCGGCGTTCTTTTCCATCATTAAACTCATTGAAGAAGGCGACTCGGTAAAAAGCATCACGAACATAATCGGACTCCATCCAGACGGGATATTGAGCAACAGACATTGGGGACATAAGAAGCCCGGCCAAAAGCATTACAACCTTGAAAAAATGACCTCTATAGATCTACGTCAACATTCCTTTTATAACGTTTAGTATTATCCATTGCTCAATGTATTTAACTTTATATGCTTATTTTTGCCTATCCGATAAGCAATAAAGCTTTTGTGAAATTATAGATGCCGCTGTTCAGTGGTGATGATTTTTAGAGGCTCTGGAAAGGACTGTTTTGCTATATCTTCAACTCCTCTGGAAGAAGGCCTTATCCTTTCATTCTGCAGTGAAAGGATATGGCGTTTTTAGGGAAATCAACGCTTCCTAATTATTGAATTGTCTATATGTCTTTGAATTTATAATTAATCCTTATGAAAAAAGGGGAAGCTCTACATGCGAGGAGCTTCTTATTGAGTGGCAAAGGTACTGCTTAAAGCTTCTGTTCTAGCGCCATTTTTGTGTACTGTGGTTTTCAAACGTGGCTTGACGGATATCCGCACCATTTTCATGGCTGGTTGCCGTCACGGCAATATTGCTGTCATGGCGGCTGCGGAGCGTGTTGCCATACCAGTCAAAACGCAGGTTGTCGGAATCCGTACAACGCCAGATCGTGACTTCACCGCCATCATAGGCCATACCCCGGTTATCAAGGCAGTAAGCCGGATTCTTCTTGCTATGGATGAAGCCAGTGAGCGGCTCATAACGCCATTGCTGGTTATCACCATTGTGGCAGTCCCACAGCAGGACATTACTGCCGTCCGTCATATTGCCACCGGCTATATCCATACAGCGCTCACCGCTCTTCAGCGGCTTGTAGACGGCAGGTTGTTCTGCTTTCACCAGAACCTGCTGGGCTTCACCACCGTGGCAGCTCCAGAGATGCACATTCGAACCATTACCAGAGCCTGCACCTTTGACATCCAGGCATTTACCCTGATTGAGTGCGCTTCGAAGTACGCGATTGTCGGTATCCAGTACCCAGCGCTGTGCATTGGTACCATTGCACTCCCATAGCTGGATGTTATTGCCATCATGCTGGAGGGCGCCGGAGACATCCAGGCACATCCGGGGATCGACTTTGCTATGTAGTGCGCCATCATCATCCATGACCCAGCCCTGGGCGTCGGAGCCATTACAGTTCCAGAGATGGACATTGGTGCCGTTCTCGGTACCACTATGATTGACGTCAATGCATTTGCCCAGATAGCTCATGTACAGGTTCTTGTATTTTGGGGATACCCGAACCTCGTGACGGGACTGGCCCGGATCCAGCCAGAGCTTCAGGATTTCTCGTTCACTGTCCCACTCGCTGTGCCAGCTGCCGTCGGGATCAGACACCGAGAGTTCCCAGCCATCCTGATAGTAACGGCTGGCCGGGATATAGATTTCAGTAGGACCGGTTACACCGGATTTTTCATCGTAGACCAGACGGAACTCTTTGCTTTTAGCTTCGAAGTAATAATCAACCGGCTGGCCAGCAATGGCCCTGGGATAGGTGCGGGTCAAATGCTCAGCAACGATGGTTTCGTTGTTGGAACCGTCGGTAGGCGACCAGCCGCCACGGTCATTCGACCAGTAGGCCCAGCCAGACCCCATGTAGTCAGCCATCAGGGTGACATCATCAATAAAGTCACCGGCACCCGGCTGATTGGCTCCCACACCAAATTCACCGACGACAATGGGCATATTCATCTTGTTCAGCTCGTTGACGCGCTCCCGTCCCCAGGGTTCAAACGACCATTTGTCCACGTCACTGTAAGCGCCGCCTTCATGCAGAAAGGGCGGGTAAAAGTGGGGGGCATAAACCAGTCGCTCTTCACCTTCGCGGGGATCATCAATAACGCCCAAGGTCGAAGCAACACCAAAGTTAATACCCAGCGCCTGTGGCTCAATGAACAGCCAGGTGTCTTGGTCAACAGTACGGATACGGTTAATCACCCGCTCATAAAATGGTTGTAGCTGAAAGGTTTCAAACCCGGGCCAGACATAGGTGCCACCATAGGGTTCGTTCATCAGGTCATAGCCGATGACGTTGGGGATATCTTTAAACCGTTTGGCCACGTGCATCCACATGTCTGCGTAGTGGTCCTGAAGACCATAATCATTGCGCCAGAAGTGATCAAAGGCTCGGCTGACACCAGGTTGCAGGTAAGTGATCCACCAAGGTGATTGGGGCTCTGCCGGGAGACCATCGGTAATCGTGGCCCAGGGAGGTGCGCCGTCGCCGCCAAACTGGTATGCGTAAAGATCCTGGTGCATATCCAGCAGGACATACATCCCCTGGTCTTCATACCATTTGACCCGTTCAGCAACCTTGTCCAGATAGGCTTCATCATAGACACCGGGCTGGGGCTCAATGGCATCCCAGAAAATCAGGAAACGGACAAAATTAAAGCCCCAGTCACGGGTTTCACGCTCAACATCAGCCTGACTGATCCACGGCATTCTCTCCGGATGCCCCTTGGCGCTTGAGCTGGTGTTGAGGCCATGGAGTATCAGAGCGCGGCCCTGGTCATCCGTGATATAGCGAGGGTTATCTGCCTTGTATTTACAACCGGCAATAAAAAGCGAGGTACACAGGCAAACTGCCAGCAGGCGCCAGCAACGATTGCGAAACATGGCTGTTTCTCTCCAATGTTATTGTTCTTGTCATGGTTGGGTGGGTTGGCGAGAAAGACCGATACAGGCGGGATTCGGGTTGCCAACCAAGGTGGCGTGTCAAACAGCAAAACATGCACGTTAGTACTATTACAGATTTTCGATTGCTGATCAAAAGTGTTCTGCGCCATGAGGAAGGTGCCTGATCTTGCGAATAGCGCTCCAGGATGGTGTGGTCTCTGCTTGCTCGAGGCAGCATCACATCGTTACACTCGGACGGCGTGTTTTCCTGCAAGTAATAATAAAAAAGGTGGAGTTATGCCTGGAATGCAGAGGCGTCGTTGGATGGTGGGATTGTTGTCCGTGTTGGGCGGGCTGGTTGCATTACTGGCCGTTGTGGCAAGCAGTATTTGGTTCTATCTCAACCCGCAGCCTGTTGGCGAGCAGGTATTCATCAACGGTCATATCCTGACTATGGATGATGACAATACGGTCCTTGAGGCGATGCATCTGAAAGGTGATCGTATCGTTGCCACCGGAAAGACTCAGGCGATCTTGCAGCAGGCAGGCAAACAGGCAAATATCATTGATCTGCATGGGCAAACGGTAACACCGGGTTTCATCGAAGCACATGGGCATTTCCCCGGTAGCGGCCTGAAAGCGGTTGCAGAAGATGTCAGTAGTCCTCCAGTTGGCACAGTGCTGACGATTGGCGATGTGCTGAAACGTCTCCGACAGCGTGCCAGTGAGATACCACCGGGTGAATGGGTGATTGGTTATGGTTTTGATGATTCCCTGGTGGCCGAACATCGTTTCATGACGCGAGAAGAGTTGGATACGGTATCCACTGAACATCCCGTTTTTGTGCTTCATGTCTCAGCCCATATGGCCGTTATCAACTCGCAAGCGCAGACCATCGCCGGGATCGATCAAGATACGGTTAATCCTGATGGCGGTGAAATTGTCCGAAATGCCTCGGGTGCATTCACTGGCCTGCTACTTGAAACGGCGCATGACCCTGTGCGGGATATGGCCTTTGATTTTTCGATCCTCAAGAACCTCACTATTGTACAGACATCCGTCGATGACTATGTGAGCCAAGGCGTAACGACTGTACAGAGTGGCAAGGCGACGGAATCCTTTTATCGACCCTTGAACCTGCTGTCACGGCTGGGCGTCATACCGCAACGTGTTATTGTCTGGCCGGACCTTGACCTCGCCAAAGCAATCGATGCCGGAAAGATTGCACGTCATCAATCCGATAAGTTGTCCCTAGGTGCATTGAAGCTGACAACCGACGGATCAATCCAGGGGTATACGGGTTATCTCTCGGCACCCTATCACCAGACGCCTTCTCAACGCGCTGCAGATTTTCGAGGTGAACCGGTCATGAGAGCGGATGAATTGAGTCGGCTGGTCTCAGAATGGCATGACAAAGGGTGGCAGCTGGCGTTGCATGCGAATGGTGATGCTGCGATTGATAATGTGCTGTCAGCAGTGGAAGCGGCGCAGAATGCGTCGCCTCGATCGGATGCCCGTCATGTGATTGTGCATGCCCAGATGAGCCGACATGATCAGCTCGAAAAGATGCAGTCATTGGGCGTGACGCCAAGCTTTTTTCCTGCGCATGTCTACTATTGGGGGGATCGCCATAACGCTCTGTTTTTAGGCGCAGAACGCGCCGCACGGATCAGTCCTTTGAAATCTGCGGATGAATATGGGGTGCGTTACAGTATTCATCTGGATACCCCGGTCGTGCCGATCCAGCCATTGTTGCTGGCGTGGTCAGCGGTTCAACGGGAAACCAGTGGTGGTGAGGTGCTGGGACCTGAAGAGCGGATTGGTGTCATGCAGGCTCTGCGTGCTATCACGATAGATGCAGCATGGCAGGTCTTTCAGAAAGATAATCGGGGATCACTGGAAGCGGGCAAGTATGCGGATTTTGTTGTGTTATCAGATAACCCGTTAGTCAATGCAAGTCGCTTACATCAATTAGCGGTTGAGCAGACATGGATCGGTGGTGTTCCAGTCTATAACAGCAACAAATAATCCCTGTCTTCGAAGTCAACAGAATAATTAATAAACGTGCGACGGGTGAAAGTCGCACGTTTGTTTCAGCGTTTTAAAACAGTGTGATCACACTTCGAAATCATATTTGTCATCAATGCGACGCTTCTCCAGCATATATTGTTCCATGCTGATGGTTTTGGTTTGCAGCTTTTCTTCCAGGCGACGCAGGTCTTTGTTTTTGAGACGCTTGATGTTTGCCTTGGTCGCGTAATAGTTAATGGACGATGCACCATTATAACCGCTGACCGGATCCCAGAAGATGGAGAGCGGCCAGGTCAGAAGATTCAGTACGCCGAGTCCCGGTTCGCGAGTATAAAATGATCCGCCACCCGGAAGGAAACCCAGTGCAGCAGCGGTTGTTGGGTTCTTTTCTTCAACAGACATGCCATTAGCATGGTAATAGCGCATTTCATGTTCCTGATAACTGTTCAGGCCGGTCGCGCAGCCGGAAAGAAACGCCATGCAGAGTGCAAGGGTTACAACTTTATTCATAGGTTCAATTAATCCCTGGACGTCTTTTTTCATTGATCGAATAACGTTGTCGCGGGACTGTAAGGATTAAAGTGTTAAGTGTATAGATCGTGTCAGTACGTATTGTGTCGAATCAATTGGAAAATAGACACGATTCAGAAATGTGATGGACAGGAAGGGGAACCGCTTAAGTGTGTGTAATAAAAAGGAGTCCAGTAGACCCCTTTTTATTGAGAAATTACGTCGTGAGATACCCCCCATCGACATTAATACAGGTTCCTGTCGTATAGCTGGCGGCATCGGATACCAGGTAGAGCACTGTTCCCGCCATTTCTTCCGGCTGGGCAGAACGGTTCATGGGAATCTTGGGCAGTATCTGCTTGAGCATGGCGTCATTGCGGGTAAGCGCTGATGCAAACTGGGTATCCGTCAGTCCGGGAAGCAGTGCGTTCACGCGAATGTTCATTGGCGCGCATTCTCGGGCAAAGGCTTTGGTCATGGCAATGACGGCTGCTTTGGTAATGGAATAGATTCCCTGGAATGGGCCGGGTGTCACGCCATTCACCGAGGCAACATTGACAATGCTGCCACCGCCTTGATTACGCATCACCTTACCGACTTCTGCAGACATCATGAAATAACCTTGAATATTGACGTCAATGGTTTTTTGCAAGGCATCGGTTGGTGTATCAAGAATGGGGCCGAGGTAGGGATTGGCCGCCGCATTGTTGACCAGGATATCGATCCGGCCGTGTTTTTCTATGATGGCGCTGACGGTCTGGCGGATGGCATCCGAATCCCCGATATGGCAGGCCATAGCTTCGGCGGAGCCGCCTTCCTCAACAATGCTCTGGCTGACCGCTTCACAGCCTTCCACTTTGCGGCTGGTGGCAATGACATGGGCATTGTATTGGGCCAGCAGTCGGGCAATGGCTTCGCCAATACCGCGGCTGGCGCCGGTAACCAGGGCGATTTTGCCATTCAGGTTGAACGGATTTTCGCTCATAACAGTACCTCGGTTTTGTTCTTATCGAGAGTGGCAGGGCTGTTCCAAATCCTGCGCTGCTGTTGTGACAGCAGCGTTTAAGTGCAAAGCACAACAATGTTTCTCGTTATGTGATTATGAACGTTCTTTGTCGTAAAGGCGGAAGATGCTGGAAAAGTCCAACTGCCCATTGTTGTCTGTCTGATTGGCATGCAGGTTATAGAGGTTTCGTGCCAAACTGCCCATGGGCGTTGATGCGCCGGAGGATGCTGCGGCATCCAGTGCCAGCTTCAGGTCTTTCAGCATCAGGTTGACCATAAAGCCACCTTCGTAATCTCTTGATGCTGGCGCGTTTTCCATAATGCCGGGTACCGGGTTGTAGACCTCAAGTGACCAGTTTCTACCGGAACTTTTCAGCATGATTTCAGAGACGGTTTCCGGCGAAAGCCCGTTACGGATAGCCAGTGCCAGCGCTTCCGCCGTGCCAGTCATATGGATAGCCAACAGCATGTTGTTACACATCTTGGCGACCTGACCGCAGCCTGCGTCACCGGCATGAAACAGATTGCTTCCCATGGCTTCCAGGATAGGAATGGCTCGCTCGTAATGCGCTTTTTTTCCACCGATCATAAATGACAAGGTTCCCTGTGCAGCACCGGCGGTACCACCAGAAACAGGTGCATCAATAAAGGCTTTGCCCTGTACATCGGCAGCCGAAGCGACTTTTCGTGCGGTGTCTGCATCAATCGTGCTGGAGTCAATAATGAGCGCATCGGTGTGGATTGCATTAAGCAGAGCGGTTTCACCGAGATACAGGCTTTCAACATGCTGGCCTGCGGGTAACATGCTGATCACAACATCCGCCCCTTTGACAGCATCTGTCGCCTGTTCTGCCGCCGTGGCACCCTGGTCGGACAGCGTTTTCACCGCATCGGGATTCAGATCAAAGACCGTGAGCTGATGACCGGCTTTGATCAGGTTGATCGCCATGGGGGCCCCCATGTTACCCAGTCCGATAAATGCAATCTGTGCCATGGTGCGTCTCCTTTTACTTGTTGCTATCAATCAGGAACGGCGGCCGTGTTGTGGCAAGCGTCATCTAACTATAAGCGTATGGTCTTTGCAGTGCTATTTCTGTTGTTTCCTGTCAGCTATCTGGATGTTTGTAAGGGTCTATAAACCAGACAAAAAACATCCGGACTATGACGTGTGGTTTCATAATCCGGATAACAAAGATATGTCAGGGATTGATCGGTGAGAGAATCGTATCCTTGGGGTCACTCTTTTGCCGCGCGTGTGTTTTACGCAAATCGGACACTATCGCCTGTAATCGAGCACTGTCGAATGCGTTCTCAGATTTGCCAGAGTAAAGCGACTGCTCAAGGCTGTTCAATAAATCCTTTAATTCCTGATGACCAAAACTATTTGCTGCGGCAGACAGGCTGTAAAGGTTATCGAGATTGTTAAAGCAGCCAGCCCAAACAATGAATCGCTGTTTGATCTGCAACAGATCGTTGTTTTGACAGGCCTGTTGCAGCTGCTGGAATGCGGCTTTTTCACTAAGGTTCTCCGATGGCATTGGTGAGGGGCTGCTATCAGCCCCATTACTGATCGATACCTTCCTACCCCTGATATATAAGCCGAGTGTCACCAGCCAAAGCAGCGCAAAAACGGCTGTCGCGATAATCCAGGGAAAGGTTGTCCCCTGTTTGGTGATGGGAGCCCCTAAATCGAGAGGGACATTTGTTGGCGTTGAGAGGCTGTCCGGTAAAGTGTTAGTGGTCGCTGCTGGCACTGGCTGAGAAGGTGTTATCAGAGTATTGCCGGGGGCAACGGTAATCGTTGTTGCCGGCAATACCGCTTGTTCAACTTTGCCTGTGGTGGTGTTGAACCAGGTATATTTAACCGTCGGCAGTGTCATAGTGCCCGCGTGTGTGGGGACCAGCGCTATGGCTTCCGTGCGTTTCCCGGTAATCCCCTCCGGGCCTGAAAGGTCTTCATTCTGTGCCTGATCCGGATAGGTTTTCAGGCCGGATATTGTCGGTAGCGTCACAGGCGGCAGCTGGGCTGCAGTAAGTCCTTCCGCTTCGATCGTGAGGGTTCGGGTAACCGAATCGCCAGCCTTAAGGCTATCCGGACTACTGCTCCATTTCTGGGTCAGACGCAGATTGCTGGCGGGGAGCCAGGGGGTGTTAGCGGGGTAATCTTTAGGTACTGGTTTGACGTCCAGTTTGATATCTGCCGACTGTGCGCGCACCGGCCGGGCACGTTGCATTGAGAAAAAGTTATTGTATGGATCACTGCCGGCGGCAATGCTGGAGGTGAAACTAAGCGACGGGATCGTCAGCGTACCGCTTTCCTGGGGGTTGATGGCATATTGCACTTCAAACACCCCGTGGCGACGGCCGTTAACCAACTCTTCGTATTTTTTGACTTCGCCCAACTGCTGGACAATGGCGCCATTGACTTCCAGTGGTGTCAGGCTGCTGTCGCCGACTAGCTGGGTGTTGTAATAAATTTTCAGGGTCAGCACGGTTTGCTGCTGAATATATATCTCCTGACGACTCAATGACGTCTGCATGAAGACCGGTGAAACGCTATTGGTGCTGCCAGCGGTCGTGTTGCCATGACGAACATCAATATGAATCGGTTCAGAGGTTTCGCCGTTATAGGAAAGGGCTGGAATTGTGATGGCACCGGTGCGCTTGGGTGCTAGGGTGATTATCCAGTCTGTCCAGGATTCAGTTTTGCCGTTAATCATCTGGAACTGGCTGCTGCGCCGGTTGCCCAGAATATCAAACTCTTTCTTTAGCGGCGTGGTGTCCGGCTGGCTTCGGAACGACTGGCTGTCCACCCGCAGGGTCAGTTCCAGCGTTTCGTTCTGGGTGATAACACTCCGGTCGACACTGGCGATAAACGCAGCCAGTGCCGGTGTGGCTGAAAGCATCAGTAGCGCTGTCATCAGGACGGACAGCAGTGAGGGAATGAAAGTCTTCCTTACCATGTTTGTTCTCCCCGGGGAGCGGGTTGGCGTTGCTGTTGCTGCTGTTCGAACTTCCGGCGCAGCAGACCGCCGGGGTCATCCGGTATGCGTCTCAGCCAGTTTTCGACTTCCTGGCGTGACTGGGTGTTTTCCTGTCGTTGATCCGTCGCATAGGGCTGCTGATCGTCTTGGGATTGCTCATCCTGTTGTGCAGGTTGAGTCGGAGATTGCGCAGCTTGCTCTTGCTCTGAGGATTGCTCGTCTTGCCTGGGTTTTTGCACCTGCTCTGAGGCGCTTTCCTGATTTGACGTGTCTTTATCGTCATTGGCTGACTGATCCTGCGATGAATCAGAACGTTCCTGTTCATTCTGTTTTTGATCGCCTTCCTGATCTCCGGTTTGTTTACTGGAGGTTTCCTGATCGTCACCCTGATCTGGTTGCTGTTGCTGTTGCTGTTGCTGTTGCTGTTGCTGTTGCTGTTGCTGTTGCTGTTGCTGTTGCTGTTGCTCCAGCAGTTTCTTTACCAACTCAGCATTGCTCTTGGCATCGGCCATGTCGGGCGACAGTTCCAGTGCTTTTTCATAGGCGGCCAGGGATTCCTGCAGTTTTCCGGCTCGGGCCAACGCGTTCCCTTGGTTGTAGAAGCCATCGGCATTGTCCCATTCCGAAAATCCTTTAGCGGCGGCTTCGTAGTCTTTAGCCTGATACTGGGCTTCGGTTTGCCACTGTGGATCTGTGAACAGATCAGCGGCTTCTTCTGCCTTTCCGTTCTGAAGTAATTTTGTGGCCTGTTGATCCGGGGTTTCCCACAGATTGTTCCAGGCATCTGCATAGCTGGTATCCGGTTGGATCAGCGTTGTCGTAAGAATAATGGGGAGTACCCATCCGCGCCGGAAAGCCAGTGCGGCGACCGGCAGTAATAGCAGTACCAGCCAGAAGCCTTCGTCATGCCAGCGATCAAACTGGCGATCGACAGCAACGGTTTTACTGAAAGTGTTGGGCTTGGGAAGCAGGGCATTGATATCGCTGTCGTTAATACTCATGGTGCGATATTGGCCATGGTGTTGTTGAGCCAGTGTCTGGAGCTGTGATGCATCCAGCCGGCTCATGACGATGGCGCCCTTGCTGTCGCGAACAAACCCACCGTAAGCATCAGGGACTGGTGCACCGGTTGCTGTGCCGACACCGATAATGTTGAGTGTATGGTTCGTACCCGTCAGTACTTTGTTGACGGCGGTCAGCTCAGAGGCTGACATGCCATCCGTTAATAGCAGCAGTGATCCTGATTCCCCTGCACCCTGTGCTAGCAGGTCGACAGCCTGTCGAATGCCGCTGGCCGGGTTGCTGCCGGGCACCGGCATGATGTCAGGCGATAGTGCTTTCACCAGGTTTGCCAGTGTCCCATTATCGTCAGTGAGTGGCGCTACGGTATAAGCGTCACCGGCATACGCGACCAGTGCCGTTAGTCCTTCCTTGCGCTCTTTCAGGATATCCAGCAGTTTGTGCCGGGTTCGGGTCAGCCGGTCTGGCTGGATATCTGCCGCCAGCATGGAACGGGACAGATCCACGACCAACACAAGCGGTGCCAGGCTCTTTTCAACCGGTGTTGAGATTTGCCGCCAGGTTGGCCCTGCCAAAGCGATTGAGCCAATCACCCAAGCGAGTGTCAGGCCAATCAAAGGCCAGCGACTGGTGCCAACGGGCTTGATGGGCATCAAATGGCGCAGAAGTTCCCGGGGAATAACTTTCTGCCAGCTACCCGACTGTGTTTGACGTTTCCAAAGGAGGTAGCCGGTTATTGCTGCTGGAATCAGCATCAGTAACCAGAGTGGCCGGATGAAGTGAAACTGCGCCAGCGTCGTGACCAGTGCGTCCATTCAGCGAGCCCTCCGGCGAAGGGTGGGCAGGAGAAAGGACAGCGCCAGCGCAAAACTGCAGAGCAGGGCTGCAGCCAGTGGCCAGTAATACAGCGATTGCACGGGGCGGAAGGTCTCCTTGCTTTGCTCAACGGGTTCCAGTTGATTCAACAGACCGTAAATCTTTTGCAGCTCTTCCGTATTTCTCGCACGGAAGTAGCGACCACCGGTCTGGTCTGCGATCTTGGTCAGCATATCTTCATCCAGATCCGCAGAGGGATTGACGCGCCGGGCGCCAAAACTGGAACCAAAGATGCCGGGCTGGATCATTTCATCCGCGCCAACACCGATGGTATAAATGCGCACCTTTTCCTCTTTTGCCAGCTCGGCGGACTGATCGGGTGATACTTCGCCGGCCGTGTTGGCGCCATCGGTCAGTAGGATCAGGATACGCTGGTCTTCGGGTCGCTTGCGCAGGTGGCGAACGGCCAGACCAATGGCGTCACCGATCGCAGTCTTTTCACCGGCAATACCAATAGTGGCTTCATTCAACAGCGTCTGGACGGTTTTCAGGTCAAAGGTCAAGGGTGTCTGCAGGTAAGCATTCGTGCCGAACAGAATCAGGCCCAGACGATCCCCTTTGCGTTGCATCACAAAATCGCTGACCACATGTTTGATGACATCCAGTCGTGTCACCGCTTCACCCTGCAGTTCAAGATCCTGAATTTCCATACTGCCGGAGAGATCCACGGCCATCATCAGATCCCTGCCCGTGACCGGCAGGCTGACAGGGTCGCCTACCCATCGTGGCTGGCTGGCGGCCAGTAACAGCAATAGCCAAGTGACTATTAGTAATCCTTTCCGCCACAGGTTACGGATCAGATGGGCTGGACTATCGCCCGGCAACGCCTGTTCCACCTGCTGGTAAAACGGAACCTGAAGCGCGGCCTGATGCTGCTCGTCCGCTGGTGGTGTGAACCGATAAACCAGCAGTGGCAGTGGCAATAGCAGCCATACCCAGGGCCAGTACAACTCAAACATGGTGTTTCCTTATCCAGCGTTCGACTAGACGCTGAAGTTGATCAATCTCAGTTTGGTTCAGCGTGTGCACACCGGGGGCAAAACGTTCATCGCCAAAGACCTGCCCCGGTCCTGTAGTGAAATCGTTCGAACGAGACGTTTTATCAAGAAAATCGAGCCACGCATTACCATGCAGGGCGGCAACGGTGTCCCGTGGCCAGGCTGACAGCGCCACTCGTTTCAGGAGCCGGTTTAAATCGCTGACAAACGCATGGCTGTCTTCGCCGTTTTCCAGCGCTGCGGCGATATTCTGGCTTTCCTGTAAAGCTGCCCGGCGATAACGGTTACGGGCATAGTGGCGGTAAAGTAAGAATGCAGAAATTCCGACGCCAGCCAGAACAATGAGCGCTGCCAGCCACCATCCGGGAGCGGGTGGCCACCAGGTCACCGGATCAGGGAGATGGTTGGGGCGAAGTGCTTCCAGCGCCTGCTGCAGGGGATCCGTTGGATTCACCGGGCATCCTCCTCCTGGCGTCGACGAGGTGTCGGCGTACCTTGAAGAACAGCAAACAGTTGCTTGTCCGTCGGTAACGCAGCATTCAGTGAAAGGAGAGGGATGTGCAGTCGGTTCATCGTGTTCTGCAGATGTTCCTGCCGGGACGTGGCTTCCTGGGCATACTGGGTACGGTTCTGTGTTGAACGGGTGTCCAGCTGACGGGTTCGGATGCCATCGGTAATGGTATACAGGCCATCCCGTGGCAGGCTCGATTCCATGGGGTCCTGAATCTGGATAGCGAGTACTTCACTGTGCCGGTGAAGCAGTGAGAGCTGGCGCTGGCAATGATCATCCATGGATTGAAAATCACTGATCATCACAATTAAAGCACCGGGTTTTACGATGCGGCGGGTCTGCCTCAGTGCGTGGACCAGCGTGTTTTCCCCTGAGGTGTTTTTAACGGGCTTCAGGCTTAAGGCGAGATTCATGTCTGTTGCCTGCTGAAGCAATCGCAGTACGGCTTTTTTGTCCCGACGCGGTTTGAATTCATGGTGTTCCGTGTCGTTATAGAGAAAACCGCCCACACGGTCACCACGATGTAGCGCCTGCCAGGCGAGCAGTGCGAGGGTTTCAGCGGCCGTCACGGATTTGAAATTCAGTTGGCTGCCAAAGAACAGGGACTGCCCCTGATCCAACAGGAAGAAGACCGGTTTTTCACGTTCTTCACGAAATACCTTGGTGTGAGGCTTGCCGGACCGTGCCGTGACCCGCCAGTCAATGGTGCGGATATCATCGCCCGGTTGGTAGTTGCGGAATTCATCAAAATCCATGCCTCGACCGCGAAGTCGGGAGGCAAGACCGCCACTTTGCTGGGCCTGTGCGGTTCCCTGTCGCAGGCTGGGCAGCCGGCGGGCGGAAACATGCAGTCGGGCCAGTTCCTCAAGGCTGGTGTAAGCGCCGCTCATCAAGCGTCCTCCGCTCAGGATACGGCAACTCGGGCCAGTAACTGGTCGATGATATGGTCGGTAGTGACGCCTTCGGCCTCCGCCTCGTAGCTGGGGATGATCCGGTGACGAAGCACATCATGGGCGATGGCCTGCACATTGTCCGGACTGACGAAATCCTTGCCATTCAGCCAGGCATGGGCGCGGGCACAGCGATCCAGGGCAATGGTACCGCGGGGAGAAGCGCCGTAGTCGAGCCAGTTGCCCAGTTCTTCCCGGTAGGCACCGGGGCGGCGGGTGGCATCAATGAGCTGAACGATGTAGTCCTCAACTGCCGGATCCATGTGCAGTTCAAGCACTGCGCGGCGAGCTGCAAAAATGGTTTCCTGAGCGATATGGGCTGGTGGCTGGATATCGTGGTGCAGGGCTTCGCCACGGGCCAGCTGCAGAATCGCTTTTTCTGAAGCCATGCTTGGATAGCTGATCCGCACATGCATCAGGAATCGGTCGAGCTGAGCTTCAGGTAACGGATAAGTGCCTTCCTGCTCAATCGGGTTTTGGGTTGCCATAACCATGAAAAGTGATGGCAACTTGTGTGTGGTACCGCCGACGCTGACCTGTTGCTCAGCCATGGCTTCCAGCAGGGCGGACTGTACTTTGGCGGGCGCCCGGTTGATCTCATCTGCCAGCACCAGGTTATTGAAGACCGGTCCCTGCTGGAACCGGAAACTGCCATCTTCAGGGCGATAAATCTCTGTTCCGGTGATATCTGCCGGGAGCAGGTCTGGCGTGAACTGGATGCGCTGGAATTCAGCTTCAAGCCCGCGGGCCAGGTCCTTGATTGCCTTGGTCTTGGCAAGGCCTGGTGCACCTTCGACCAGTAGGTGGCCATCGGCGAGCAAGGCGATGAGCAGGCGTTCCAGCAGATGCTCCTGGCCGATAATGACCTTGCTGAGGTAGTCGTTAAGTTGGTTCAGGGCTGTGAAGGGCGACATCGACATGCGTTTTCCTGTAAATGGTGCCTGTAGATGGTAGAAGCGCGGAATACCTTTTTAATGTGTCCCGCGGGCAGAATTTTCAAGTCTTAGCCATTTCCGACAACAGAATGACGGAAAAGTTCCATTTAGTGTACATAAGTCCCGCAAAAACCGCTGGCCATTGTTGCAGGCTATATAATTTTCTATAGCGTGCCACTGATCAGGGATTGAGTTGTATGAGCCATCTGTACGCCGATAATAAACAGGAGTTTGTTGCTGCACTGGGCAAGGAGTTGTCCAGCACGGTTGCCAGTGAGCATGCTTCAAGTTTTACGGCCTTTCTGGACATTTTCTTTAATATCACGTCAATGGATGACCTGAAGTCATACCGTCAACGGGATCTTTCCGGCTGTACGCTGGCTTTCTGGCGGTTTCTCCGGGCGCATGATTTCAAGACGCCCCAGATCGATGTCTTCAATCCTGATCATGAGCACCATGGCTGGCATTCAACACATACGATTGTGCAGCTGGTGCATCCAGATATGCCCTTCATTGTTGATTCACTGCGCATGCGACTGAATGAACGGGGCTCAACGATTCATCATATTCGTAATGGCGTCGCTCTGATCACCCGTGATGAGCAGCACGAGTTAATTCATCTGGAGCCAACCAGCACCATTAATCACGATAATGGCGCGGCACGACGTGAGGCGTTTGTCTACATTGAGGTCGATCGTCTGGAAAGCGCTGAAGAGCTGGATGCACTCAGGGCGGATATGGAAGCCGTTTTAAGGGATGTGAAGCTGGCGGTCAGCGGTTACCGACCCATCTGTGCCAAGGTCAAGGCGCTGGTGGATGAATTGTCGGCGATGCCGCAAAACGAGGAAATCAGCGAAACCGTCGCCTATCTGACCTGGTTGCTGGATAACAAGTTCACCTTCCTGGCCTATGAGGAAGTAGAGGTTCGCAACGAGGATGGGCAGCGCCGAATTCGCAAACCCATGGAATCCCGTATTGGTTTGTTGCGTCCGCATCGTTCGGATGAGAATGCCAGTGATACGGCCGAACCTTATATCGACAGGGATTTTTTCACGGATAAAACGGTCCTCTCCTTTGGTAAGGCTGCGTTCCGCTCCAGTGTTCATCGCCCCGCCTACCCGGATTTTGTCATTATCAAGCGTTTTGATGAGAAGGGTAATGTGACCGGTGAGAGCCGGATCATGGGGCTTTATACCTCACCGGTTTATAAGGAAAGCCCCTGGCGTATCCCAGTACTGCGTCGGAAGATGGCGGCGATTACGGCGCGCTCCGGGTTGGATCCCAGTACGCATCATGGCAAGGAGCTGGCCCAGATCCTTGAGGTTCTGCCCCGTGAAGAACTGTTCCAGATGCCGTTGAAACAGCTGTTTCATACGGCCATTGGTATTCTCAAGATACAGGAACGTAACCGGATCCGGCTGTTTATCCGTAAGGATCGTAACGGCTTGTTCTGTTCGGCATTGGTGTATGTGCCGAGGGAGGTTTACAGTACTGAGCTTCGGCATAAGATGGAGGAGATCCTCTGTCGTCGCCTCAATGCCATCGATAGTGAATTCACCACCTATTTCTCCGAGTCAACGCTGGCTCGCGTACATTTTGTGATGCGTCTGGCGCCCGGTGGAGAAGCCCTGATTAACCAGCAGGTGATTACCGAGGAAATCATTCGCGCTGCCAGCACCTGGGAAGATGAATTCAAGGAAGCCGTATTGGAAGCCCGCGGCGAAGTGCTGGGCAACCGACTGATCAACGACTTCGCCAAAGGATTTTCTGCCGGTTATAAGGAAGTATTCAGTCCTCTGCTGGCCGTTGCGGATGTTGAGCATATCCGCAAGTTGAATGCCGAAAACCCACTTGCCATGAGCTTCCATCGTCCGATGGATCAGGATCATCGTCTGCATTTCAAGGTCTTTCATTTCGGTGAAGCCTTACCGTTGGCGGACCAGATCCCCATACTGGAAAACCTGGGGCTTAAGGTGGTGGGGGAATACCCTTATACCATCCGTAAGTCGACGGGCGATTCGATATGGCTGCATGACTTTTCCCTGGATTTGTCTCAGGGGGCTGAGGACGTTGATATTCAGAAAGTGGCCAGTCTGTTTCAGGAAGCCTTCCGTAAACTGTGGTACCGGCAGGCGGAAAATGACCAGTTTAACCGACTGGTTCTGGCCGCCGGCATGGAATGGCGTGAAGTGATGATGTTCCGTGCCTATGCCCGTTACCTGAAACAGATTCGGTTCGGTTTCAGTCAGCATTACATCGCCGAAACGCTTTACAGCAATATATCGATAACCCGCCAGTTGCTGGATTTGTTTAAAGCACGCTTTGATCCAGATCTTGAATTGGACCAGTCTGAGCGTCATGCGCGTGAAGCGTCGATTCGTCAGTCCATCTTTGAGGCACTGGAGCATGTCAGCGTCCTGAGTCAGGATCGCATATTAAGGCGGTTTGTGGATGTCATCTGTGCCACGTTGCGCACCAGCTTTTATTGCCAGGATGCTCAGGGTGAACCGCTGGACTACATGGCGCTTAAGTTCTCGCCGCAAGCCATTCCGGATATTCCGAAGCCCGCACCGATGTTTGAGATTTTTGTGTATTCTCCGCGCGTTGAAGGTGTTCACCTGAGAGGTGGAAAAGTGGCGCGGGGCGGCCTGCGCTGGTCAGACCGGGTGGAAGATTTCCGTACAGAGGTTTTGGGTCTGGTCAAGGCACAGCAGGTGAAGAATTCGGTCATTGTACCCGTCGGGGCCAAAGGCGGCTTTGTACCCAAGCATCTGCCTTCGGGTGACCGTGATGGCATCATGGCTGAGGGGATCGCTTGCTACAAGATTTTTATCCAGGCCTTGTTGGATGTCACGGATAACCTGGTGGATGGAAACGTGGTCTATCCCGACCGGATCGTCCGTCATGATGAGGATGATTATTATCTGGTGGTTGCCGCGGATAAGGGCACGGCAACATTCTCCGATATCGCCAACGGAATTGCTGAAAGTTACGGCTTCTGGCTTGGCGATGCCTTTGCTTCGGGTGGCAGCGCCGGTTATGACCATAAGAAAATGGGCATTACCGCAAAAGGCGCCTGGGTGTCGGTACAACGGCATTTCCGGGAACAGGGCATCAACATCCAGAAAGACCGGGTCAGTGTCGTTGCTATTGGTGACATGAGTGGGGATGTTTTCGGCAACGGTATGCTGCTTTCCCAGTCTCTCGCACTGGTGGCAGCATTCAACCATTTGCATATCTTTGTGGATCCGAATCCGGATGCGATGGCCTCCTGGCAGGAGCGTAAACGACTCTTCGATCTGCCCCGTTCCAGCTGGGAAGATTATGACCATTCACTGATCTCAGAAGGGGGCGGTGTCTTCTCCCGGAGTGCCAAGAGCATTGAGATCACACCGCAGATGCAGACCTGTTTTGGTATCAGTGAACAGCGTCTGACGCCGACGGAATTGATCAGTGCCATTCTTCGTGCGCCCATTGATCTTATCTGGAATGGCGGCATTGGCACCTATGTTAAAGCCAGTGTTGAATCCCATGCGGATGCGGGTGACCGTGCCAATGACACCTTGCGCATCAACGGCGATGAGCTGAATTGCCGTGTTGTCGGGGAAGGTGGGAACCTCGGGCTGACGCAGTTGGGCCGGGTCGATTTCGCCCTCAAGGGCGGGAAAATGAATACGGACTTTATTGATAATGCCGGCGGGGTCGACTGTTCGGATCATGAGGTCAATATCAAGATTCTGCTCAATGAAGTGGTGGCTCGTGGTGATATGACCCGCAAGCAACGGGATGTGTTGCTGGAATCCATGACCGAAGAGGTTTCGGAGCTGGTGCTGGGTAATAACTACCGTCAGGCGCAGGCGATCTCCCTGGCAGAGCTGGAAGCCCGGGAAAAAATGGAAGAATACAAGCGTTTCATCCATTACCTGGAGTCACGGGGGAAGCTTGATCGAGCCATTGAGTTCCTGCCAGATGATGAAGGCTTGAATGAGCGTATCGCCGCAAATGCCGGCCTGACACGCCCTGAGCTGTCAGTACTGATCTCCTACAGCAAGGCAGACCTGAAAGCACAGCTGGTGGACTCCCGTGTGCCAGATGATGATTATCTGGCGCAGGCGGTAACAACGGCGTTCCCTGCCACGCTGGTGGAACAGTTTGGCGATGCGATCCAGAATCACCGTCTGCGCCGCGAGATTGTGGCGACCCAGGTTGCCAACAGCATCATCAATACCATGGGTATCACGTTCATAAACCGCATGCAGCAGTCGACAGGGGCGAATGCGGCTGCCATTGCCCGGGCCTTTGTGATTGCCCGTGATATTTTTGGCATGGAAAACTACTGGCAGCAGATCGAACAGCTGGATTACCAGCTTGATGCCACGTTGCAGCAGCGGATGATGATGGAATTCCTGCGTCTGCTTCGCCGCGCGACGCGTTGGTTGCTACGTGTAGAGGTCCATGAACGCCCTGCCCGGGAAGCCGTGGAGTACTATGGTTCTCGTATCCAGGTGCTGATGAAGGTGCACGATACGCTGCTCAGCGGTGCCATGCGCAAGCGCTGGGAAGAAGGTGTCAGGGAATATACCCAACAGGGCGTTCCTGAAGCCTTGGCAAGGGTGATTGCAGGATTGCGTCATATGTTCAGTTTCCTGTCGATTATCCAGGCCGCCGAACAGACCGGACAGCCGCTGGAGCGCGTCGCTGCCATGTTCTTTGCAGTGGGGGACCGGTTGGAGCTGAACTGGTTCTACCAGGAGCTGAATCGGTTGGATGTGGGGAACCACTGGCAGTCATTGGCGCGGGAAAGTGTACGTGACGAGTTATCGTTCCAGCAACGTTCACTGACTGTGGCGCTTCTGAAAATGCAACATGCATCCGGTGACCTGCCTGCCCGCCTGGATAACTGGATTGGTGAGAATCAGCCACTGGTTGATCGCTGGATGGGTATTCTTGGCGAGCTGCAGACCGGCAGTAACAACGATGAGCTGGCCATGTATATGGTGGCTGCGCAGGAGTTGGCGGTTTTATCCCAGAGCTGTGGTCAATAAAGTAGTTTGATTAAAAATGATAAGCGGGAGACAGAATAAACTGTCTCCCGCTTTGTTTTATGAAAAGATTACTGCTGTTCAGCCAATGGGCGTGTTACTAATGTAAGCCATTCCTTTTCCTCTGCATCAAGGTAAGGGCCAATGAGTTTCTGAACCTGTTGATGGTATTCATCCAACCATTGGAATTCTTCTGCGCTTAACAATTCCTGTTTGATCAAACGGCAGTCAATCGGTGCCAAGGTAAGTGACTCCATTTCCAGCATAGGCACATCACTCGCTATCGTTGAAGGTTTAACCACGTACAGGTTTTCAACCCGCAGGCCATAAGCGTCTTCCTTGTAGTAGCCGGGCTCAATGGTGATCATCATGCCGGCCTCAAGGCGGGAATCGGCTTCCTGGGGGGACATCCGCAGCGGCGTTTCATGGACTCCAAGGAAGTGGCCTACGCCATGTCCGGTACCGTGGTCATAGTCACAGCCTGCCTGCCATAAAGGTTGACGGGCGATAGTATCTAGCTGAATCCCTCGAGTGCCTTTCGGGAACCGCGTGGCGGCCAGCCGGATGTGCCCCTGCAGCACCTGGGTGTAACGGGTGCACATTTCGTCGGTGACGTCACCCACCTTGATAGTGCGGGTCATGTCGGTGGTGCCTTCGGGGAACTGGCCGCCACTGTCAATCAGGTACAGACCGTCCTGACCCAGCGTGCGTGGTGTGGTCAGTGTGTGATTGTAATGGCACATGGCGGCGTTGGGGCCGACGGCGGAGATGGTTTCAAAACTGCACCCATTGTAGCCGGGTTGTTCTTCCAGCAGGGCTTCAATTTTGTCGGCGAGTACGCCTTCATCCAACGTCGGTGTACCTGCTGCGACTTCTCTATCCAGCCAGGCCAGGAATTTCGTCGTGGCAATCCCGGCATACAGATGAGCCTGACGCATGCCCTCAATTTCGATTCGGTTCTTGATAGCCTTCATGACCATGCAGGGATCATCACCGTGTATGACCTGAGCGCCAAAGTGCAGCAGGGTCAGAGGAATCCATGCATTGCTGTTTTCATAGTCCAGTTGGACATCCGCACCGTCTTCACCGAGCTGTTTCAGCGAATGTTCGATGGTGGCGATGTCCATCAGCCGGACACCGTCACCGGCATGTGGGTAAAAGTGATCATCGAGCTTGCCGGTGGGGGCGAACAGATCGGCGTTGCCATCCTGGTAAACAATCGCGTAGCTGAGGACCACCGGTAGGCAAGGCACGTCGCCACCCCTGATGTTGAACAGCCAATTGACGGCATCGGGCTGGGTGATTACCAGTGCATCCAGTCCTTTCTTTTGCAACATCTCAGACAGTACCTGGCGCTTATCCTCACTGCTGCGACCGGTGTATTTCTCGTCCAGCAGTATACCGGGCGCATCACTGGCCGCAGGCCTGTCATTCCATAGTCTGTCGATTGGATTTTCTGCCAGCTCGACCAGCTGAATGTCCTTTTCTCTGAAGGCGGCAATGGCATCCTGATACCAGTTATAGGTATGCAGTGTGGCGTCAAAGCCTATCCGGTCGCCAGGTTGCAGCGTGTTGTTGAGCCAGTTGAGGTGAGGTTCTTCAATCAGGTGGTGATATTCAAACAGTGATGCCGGTACCTGCTGGCGAACCTGAACGGTGAAGCGGCCATCCACAAAAATGGCAGCCCGTTCTGGCTGGACGACGGCGATGGCCGCTTCACCAGTGAAGCCGGTTAGCCAGCGTAGTCGCTGGACATCAGGCCCCAGGTATTCCCCAAGGAATTGGTCGGCACAGGGGATGATAAATGCATCAAGGCTTTCGCGTGCCATGAACTCACGGATGCCCGCCAGACGTTGTGCCAATGTGGCACTTGCTGCGTCGATACTTTCAATGGACGGCAAACTCATACAGTATCTCCTTGTTTCATGACTGCTCACGCGTTAGCCGTGGCAGGGGTTGTTGTGCTTTCGATGATAACGGGTTGGGCTGGACTCGTTTTGCTAAGCCTTAATGACAGACAACAGTGTCTTCAGGCTTAGTCGTCAGAGAGTTTCGTTACGGTTCAATGGTGACTGATGCTACCTTGGTGTCAGCTCTGGTTGACTCGTCGTCTTGAATGGCTGTTTTTTGTTTTTGCTGAATCACAACCGCAGAAACAATAATAATCAAACCTGCGAAAGTGGCTGGTTGAATCGGTTCTCCCAGAATAAACGCGATAAATACCAGTGATAAGAAGGGTGAAATAAAGATCAGGTTGCTCACCCTGGCAATATGGGTGGCTTTTTTAAGTGCTGTCAGCCATAGCACAAAGGTAATGCCCATTTCGAAAAGACCCACATAGATGGCACCGGCAATGCCTTTCCAATGCCAGGTCAGGTCACCCATAACAATATTGGCCGCAATAATAAAAGGCAGGCCACACAGGAAACAGAGCAGCAGGGCGATGACCGGGTTGTCGGTGTTACGGGTGTTGTATATCCAGTACAGCGCCCAGAGCAATGTGCTGAACAGTGCCAGTACCACGCCGGTCGGGCTGTCAAATGACAGGCCCAGAACATTGCCGCCGGTGGCAATGATCAGTGCGCCGATATACCCCATGCAACAGGCGAGAATATCAATGCGTGTCAGCCGCTGGCCTAACATCACGACAGAGAGGATGGTCAGCGTCAGCGCCCAGGTGTAATTCAGGGGTTGTGCCTGTTGGGCCGGTAGCAGATCGTAGGCTTTGAACAGAACCACATAATAAAGGAAGGGGTTCAGTAACCCCATCAACAGGTAATAAACCGGCCGACGTTTAAAAGTCTGAAGGAGCGCCTTTCCCTGACCTTTGGCAATAACCCAGCCGCCCAGGGCCAGTATGGATGTCAGGCTGGCAAACAGCACCAACTGGATCGGCGTCAGGTATGCCAGGCTGAGCTTGAATGCCGTGGCGACGGTCGACCAGAGCAAGACGGCGCTAAGGCCGAATAACATGGCCTGTCGCTGTGATTGTTGTTCCATCGAATGTTCAGTCCAGATGCTTGGGCGGTTCGTTTATTGGTTATGCAGGATTGTATCGGTCAGTGAGACTAAGGTGCTGACCGTTGTATTACATTGATCATGATCAGTGTTGCAGAGATGAGATTCAATGATTTCTGTTTTGAAATGTTGCTTTTCGAGAAGAGGGTGTCTGTTGCCTTAAGGGACAAGGGTTGAGCGGAGACTATCTGTTGTCGGTTGAAAGCGTTTCAGCGTCTTATCTGTACTGGTTTTTGATGGTAGTCCCGTTATAATCCGCCCGGATTTCACCGCCCCCGGTATCAAGGAGTTTCGATGTATCAGCTGGCCCGCAAAATTCTGTTCAAATTCTCCCCGGAGACAGCCCATGACCTGACCATGGATATGCTGTCTGCGTCCCAGCGTCTCGGACTGCTCAAGTGCCTGTTCAAGCCGGTGCCGTCTGTCCCCACGGATGTGATGGGACTGACGTTTGATAATCCCGTTGGCTTGGCGGCGGGGCTGGATAAAGACGGTGAATGCATTGATGCCTTCGGCTCACTGGGGTTTGGTTTTGTTGAGGTTGGTACGGTGACGCCACGCCCACAGCCAGGAAATCCGAAACCCCGCCTGTTCCGGATTGTGGAGCGGGAAGCGATCATCAACCGGATGGGCTTTAACAACAAAGGCGTTGACCACCTGGTTGAAAACCTGAAGAAGACCCGTTACCAGGGTGTGATCGGGGTGAATATCGGCAAGAACAAGGTGACGCCTGTTGAGGAAGCGGAAAGCGACTACCTGACCTGTCTGCGGAAGGTTTATGCCTATTCCGGTTATGTGGCCGTAAACCTCTCTTCGCCTAATACGCCGGGTCTGCGTCAGCTGCAATTCGGCGATACGCTGAAGTCGCTTTTGGGGGCTCTGAAAGAAGAGCAGGGGAAACTGGCCAGGGAGCACGGCAAGTACGTGCCTCTGGCGATCAAACTGGCACCCGATATGACGGATGAAGAAATCCGCGATATTGCTGCTCAGCTGGTTGCCTATGAAATCGATGGTGTCATTTCGACAAATACCACCCTGGAGCGTGAAGCGGTTCAGGGCTGCAAGAATGCCAGTGAAGATGGCGGTCTCAGTGGTGCGCCATTGACTGATCTTTCCACACAGAAAATCCGTGTATTGGCGGAGGCGCTGGATAACAAACTGCCCATCATTGGTGTAGGCGGGGTGATGGATGCACAATCCGCGGCGGATAAAATCAAGGCGGGCGCCAGCCTGGTTCAGATTTACAGCGGCTTTATTTATCGTGGTCCCGACCTGATCCGGGAAGCCTCGGAAGCTGTCGCAGCCTGCCGCTAATCTAATCTCCACATGCAACAAGGGCCCTTAACCGGGCCCTGATTTCACTTTATTTTGGGATACTGAGCGATCAACGCCGACTCAGAGGTAATGTTGATTGCTTTTTTGTATACCGGAAACGCCGGTATAACCATCCACATGGTCCGACCAGCCCTCTCGCCAGCCCGTGAGCCATGCCTGTCTCTGGTTTAGCTCGTCATGTGGACAGATGTCCTTTGACCGTCCCGATAGCCCGTTTTGATAACCTTTCGTGTAGGCTCTTTCGGTCTTGTCCCTCTTTTGTCTTTTCATGGTCGGTCTTGCCTCCCGTTTCGGTGACTACATCCCGTGGCCATCCTGACCGCGAGATCGGTGGGAAAGAGTCGGTCTTGCCGCTGAAGCTCCTTTTTCTGCGTACTGCTTCAGTGAAAAATCAGGGCATGAACGGAACCTCTTCCGTCATACAGAAACCCTACAAGGTTATTTCTATAGGAAGTGAGCCTGCCTGTCGAGGAATCTTTGTGAATAGCGTCAATGTTTTGATAGTGTGAGTGCTTATATAGATCTGCCGGCTGGTTATATAAGTCATTGATATTGTGAAAGAAGTATGGGTGGTAAGGCTTGGGTTAAGAAAAATCCCCCCGGGGAAAACACAATAAATGTCAAAATTCCGCATATTTTTTAGCGGGGATCATGGCTAGAATGCCGCCATTACTTCACTTTCACTAATCCTCCCCTTAACTCGCCTGTATCTTGCAGAGGCCGGGAGGATGGTTTTCCACCGAATCAATTAAATGGGTGCTGCCGGTACTGATGAGTACTTCCCCGGAGTTTTTTGCCTCTTGCCCCAAGGGCATAGAATCACTGCTGGCTGAGGAGCTGGCGGGTTTTGGAGCCGACAGCGTCAGGGAGACGGTTGCCGGCTGTTATTTCAGTGGTGCCCTGGCCGTTGCCTATCAGGCGTGTCTCTGGTCGCGGTTGGCCAACCGCATCCTGCTGATGGTTGCCCATTTCCCGGCTGGTGACCGCGATGTCATTTATGCGGGTATTCAAACCGTTGACTGGGATGACCATATTGATCCCGGTAAAACCCTCGCGGTGACCTTTACCGGTAGCAGCCCTGAAATTCGGAATACCCATTTTGGTGCATTGCTGGTCAAGGACGCCGTGGTGGATCAGCTGATTGCGCGTACCGGTAAGCGGCCATCAATTGCCACAAAATCCCCGGATTTGCGTATTCACGTCCGCCTGCATAAAGGAAAGGTGCAGGTGGGTATCGATTTATCCGGTGACAGTCTCCATATGCGGGGTTACCGGCAGGATGTCGGTAAGGCGCCGCTGAAGGAGAACCTGGCGTCCGCGATTCTTTACCGTGCCGGCTGGCGTGAACTGGCCAGGGAGGGAGCCTCTCTGGTTGATCCGATGTGTGGCTCCGGCACCTTCCTGCTGGAAGGCGCTATGATTGCGGCAGATATTGCCCCCGGTCTCTTGCGTGCCCGTTTTGGTTTTGATCGCTGGCCCGGTCATATCCCTAGCGTTTGGCGGGATGCAATGGGGGACGCCCGTGAGCGTCGTCAGGCAGGGCTTGATAACATGAAAAATGTTTTTCTGGGCTATGAAGCGGATCAGTGGATCGTTCGACAGGGATTGGCGAATGCGCAACGAGCCGGATTATCAAAGCGTATTCGCATCGAGCAGGCTGAGCTGGCAAACCTGCATCAGGTTGATTGCCCTGAAGGCTTGGTGGTCGTCAACCCGCCTTATGGTGAGCGGCTTGGAGATGAAGCAAGTCTTGTTTACCTCTATCAAAACCTGGGGGAAAAGTTCAGAACCACCTTTAAAGGGTGGCAGGGGGCTGTCTTCACCGGTAATCCGGGGCTTGGACGTTGCATGGGTATCCGCAGTCGCAAGCAGTACACGCTCTATAACGGTGCGCTGGAATGTAAGCTGTTGATGTTTGCCAATGAGGAACAGTGGTTTGCTGGCTACGATGCCAGAGATAAAGAAACCGCGAATAAGACATCAGTTCAGTCTGCACCCCTCACTGCTGGTGCAACGATGTTTGCCAACCGTCTGCGCAAAAACCTGAAGCAAATGAGCAAGTGGGCCAAGCGTCAGGATATCCAGTGCTATCGCCTGTACGACGCGGATATGCCGGAGTATGCCGTCGCTATTGATCTCTACGGTGACAAAGTGCATGTGCAGGAGTACAAGGCACCGGCATCAATCGATGAAGCAAAAGCGACGGAGCGGTTGCAGGATGTTATGTCTGCACTGCCTGAAGTCTTGTCAATATCGCCAAAAGATATTGCCCTCAAGAGCCGTGCAAAACAGTCCGGTAAGAAACAATATGAACGTCAGGCTGACAAGAATGAATTCTTTGAAGTCAAAGAAGGTAGTGGTCGTTTCCTTGTCAATCTGCACGACTATCTGGATACCGGTCTCTTCCTGGATCATCGTCCGTTACGCCTGCGGATTGCCCGGGAAGCGGCGGAAAAGCGCTTTCTGAATTTGTTCTGTTACACCGGGGCAACCACTGTCCATGCCGCTTTAGGTGGTGCACGTTCAACCACCAGTGTCGATCTTTCCAAAACGTATCTTGATTGGGCACGTAAAAATCTGTCACTGAATGGCTTTAGTGATCGTCATCAGCTGGAACAGGCAGACTGCATGCGCTGGCTGACGGATGCTAAAGGGCAGTATGACCTGATTTATATCGATCCGCCGACATTCTCCAATTCTAAACGTATGACAGATGTGTTTGACGTGCAGCGTGACCATGTTGAGTTGTTGCGCCTGGCAATGAAGCGTCTTGCGCATGGAGGGACGCTCTATTTCTCCAATAATTACCGACGATTCAAACTGGATGAATCTTTGATGGATGAGTTTGAGGTGAAGGATATTACCGGCGAAACCCTTGATAAGGACTTCGAACGTAATCGCCGCATTCATCAGTGCTGGAAGATTCAGCACAGGTTGTAAAACTTTTATAGGTAATGCGGTGTACCTGATCTTCGGGGCACCGCAGGCTATGGGGCATCTGCTTGCCGCTCCGTCATGCAGTCCTGCATGAAGTCGCTCTCGGTACGTCCCTGTACCTTGCAATCAGATACCCCATAGCCAGCTTACAAACCATTTTGTTGCCTGCTGGTTTGTCTTTTCTGTTTTTGGATTCTATCGCCTTCCTGTCAGATGCCCCTTCGAATCTATTTTGAGTCGTTTGTTTGCTTTGCCCTGATGCGTGGCACTTTATTTGCTTTAATGCGGTGCGTTGACTGGCTAGGTTGCACTGATGTGTAGCCTTATTAGATTAATGATTCACGGAAGAACCTGTGAGGCTTCGTTTTGAGCAGGTTTTTATCTGCACAGTGAAAAGGCGAGGCTGAAGATAACAAATACAAAATGATCTTTATTGGTGCGCAATATCTTTTGGTGAATCGATATGGTGCGAGATAAAGAGGGGTGACGAGGTGTTTGATGGATAACGTTGGGAGTGCAATTGAAACGTTGATGCAGGGGACAAATACCCTGTTTATCCTGCTTGGGGCGATCATGGTGCTGGCCATGCATGCAGGGTTCGCGTTTCTTGAAGTGGGAACGGTGCGGCAAAAGAATCAAGTCAATGCGCTATCCAAAATCATTACAGATTTGGGTGTGTCCACACTGGCTTACTTTTTCATCGGTTACCAAGTGGCTTATGGCATGGATTTCATGGCAGATGCAGCAACCTTGACGGCCAGTCACGGCTATGAGCTGGTGAAGTTTTTCTTTCTGATGACATTTGCGGCGGCGATACCTGCCATTGTTTCTGGCGGCATTGCTGAACGAGCGCGGTTTTACCCGCAGTTATTGGCAACGTTTCTGATTGTTTCCCTGGTTTATCCATTATTTGAGGGGATGATCTGGAATGGTAACTATGGATTCCAGGATTGGCTGGAAGGTTTTTCAGGGGCACCGTTCCATGATTTTGCCGGTTCAGTGGTAGTGCATGCTGTGGGCGGTTGGATCGCACTGGCTGCGGTTGTGTTGCTCGGTCACAGAAAGGGACGTTATCGCAATGGCAAGCTGGTTGCGTTTGCACCTTCGAATATTCCGTTTCTGGCGCTGGGAGCCTGGATTCTTGCCGTCGGCTGGTTTGGCTTCAATGTGATGTCAGCCCAGACGGTCGACAGTATCAGTGGACTGGTGGCGGTCAACTCACTGATGGCAATGGTCGGTGGAACACTGGCTGCCATGTTGGTGGGTAAGAATGACCCGGGCTTCATCCATAATGGACCGCTGGCCGGACTGGTAGCTGTTTGTGCGGGTTCAGATGTTATGCATCCTGCGGGTTCTCTGGTCGTTGGTGCCGTGGCCGGTGCATTGTTTGTCTGGACATTCACCGCGACACAGAATCGCTGGAAAATTGATGATGTATTGGGTGTCTGGCCATTACATGGTCTGTGTGGTGCCTGGGGCGGTATTGCGGCAGGCATCTTTGGTTCGACGGCGTTGGGTGGTTTGGGCGGTGTATCCCTGACAGCGCAACTGATTGGTACTCTCGCTGGTGTTGGCGTTGCGCTTGTGGGTGGCCTGATGGTTTATGGAGCTATCAAAGCGCTGGTAGGCATACGTCTGTCAGAGGAAGAAGAGTATCAGGGGGCGGATCTTTCTATTCACAAGATTCATGCGATTTCTGATGAATAAGTAGATAGTGCAGTGCTCGGGTTGATCAGTCACGTCCTGTTTCTGTTGGGATGCAGGATGTGACTTTTTATAGAGCTAATGTAAAAGTACTTAAACCTTCAGTCATTCAAGGGTTTATGTTGATGAGTGGATGAAACAATCGTCCTTTCTGCGCGTTATCTGGCATAATTGATCCCTTTGACGTGGCCATTCATCTGCCGGTTTTGTTGTTCCGCTGAATGGTGATCGAGATCGTCTGGCCCGGCTTGTCGTCGGGCAGGGTTTCAGTTGCAGGAGCGCCTGATGTTCAGACCTTTGCCGGTATTTATCGGCCTTCGTTATACGGGGGCCAAACGGCGCAATCACTTTATTTCCTTTATTTCCGCCATGTCCATGGCCGGCCTTGTGCTGGGTGTCATGGTGTTAATTATCGTTTTGTCGGTGATGAACGGCTTTGACCGGGAACTGCGTCAACGCATTCTGGGCATGGTGCCCCATGCAACCATTACCGCAGCCTATGGCACCATGACTGACTGGCAATCCATCAAGTCGAAAGTGGAAGCCGTGCCGGGTATTGAAGCTGCGGCGCCTTTCATTGATGCCCAGGGCATGTTGACCAACCAGGGGCAGGTCAAGGGTGTCATGTTGTATGGCATTGATCCTGAATTGGAGCAGCGAGTCTCCATTCTTGATGAGCACATGGAAAGTGGTCAGCTAACAGATCTAAAACCCGGGGAATTTGGCATTGTTCTGGGTGAGATTCTTGCGCGTCAGTTGGGGGCGGGGATTGGTGATAAGGTCACTGTCGTACTGCCAGAAGCATCCATTAATCCGGCCGGTGTTTTTCCCCGTCTCAAGCGATTCACGGTCACAGGATTGTTCGCGGTGGGGGCGGATCTGGATGCCAGTCTCGCCTATGTGAATATTGAGGATGCTGCACGCTTCATGCGCATCAGTGAGGGGGTGCAGGGATTGCGGCTGCAGACAACAGATCTGTTTGCAGCGCCGCGCCTGGCCTGGGAGGCCGCAATGACCCTGCCGGGTCGTTATTACGTCCGTGACTGGACCCAGACCCATGGCCGTCTGTTTCAGGCGATCCAGATGGAAAAAACCATGATCGGTCTGCTGCTGGTGCTGATTATTGCGGTAGCGGCATTCAATATCGTCGCCACGCTGGTAATGGTTGTAACGGACAAACAGTCTGATATTGCGATTCTGAGAACCTTTGGTGCAACGCCTGGCATGATTATGCGCATTTTCATGGTGCAGGGTTGTGTGATTGGCTTGATTGGCACCGGGCTGGGTGTCGTGCTCGGTATTCTGGGGGCACTCAATGTCGCCAGCATTGTCGGTTGGATTGAATCCTTGCTGGGCATTCATTTCCTGAGTCCTGATGTCTATTTCATCAGCTATCTCCCTTCCGAGCTGCTCTGGCAGGATGTTGTCAGTATTGCCATGTCAAGCCTTCTGCTGAGTTTCCTGGCCACCCTGTATCCTGCGTGGCGCGCATCACGTACCCAACCTGCCGAGGCATTGCGTTATGAGTAAAGATGTTGTTCTGGAGTGCCGGGAGCTGGGTAAGGTGTACCGTGAAGGGCCCGGTGATGTTGAGGTGATCCGGGATGTCAGCTTTGCCGTTGGTCGCAGTGAGCGGATTGCTATTGTGGGGAGTTCCGGCTCTGGGAAAACAACGCTGCTGAATCTGTTGGCAGGGTTGGATGTTGCGAGCCGTGGTGAGGTGTGTGTCTGTGGGGTTTCTCTCAATGGACTCAATGATCGTGAGAAAAGCGCCCTGAGAAACCGTCATCTCGGTTTTGTGTACCAGTTTCATCATTTGCTGCCTGAATTCTCTGCGCGCGAGAATGTTGCCATGCCACTGTTGATGCGCCGTGATGTGGCGGTTTCTGTCGCCGCACAGAAAGCCGAAGAGCTGTTAACGCTGGTGGGTCTGGAAGCACGTCTGGATCACAAGCCGGGTGAATTGTCCGGTGGCGAGCGTCAGCGGGTGGCGATTGCACGGGCGCTGGTGACTGAACCTGATCTGGTGCTACTGGATGAGCCGACCGGTAACCTGGATCAGCATACGGCAGAGGTTGTCCAGGGACTGATCATGGATCTCAGTCAGCGATTGCAGACCAGTTTTATTATTGTCACCCACGATTTGTCGCTGGCGGCCAAAATGGATCGTATCTGGCAGCTTCAGGACGGTGGATTGGTCGAACAGGTCAGCAATTCAGGTCTTTGATAGGTTAAGGGTGTCGACATCCGGATGGCTGACTGTGGGACAGACAGTATCCGGATGTCGACAGGTCATCAGCTTTGCTGCTGCATGAAAGTGGCGGGGTCGATGGCAATGCCGAGTGAGCGTTTGTCGATACGCTTCTCTTTGCCCATTTCCTGGTAACGGAAACAGACCAGGTCGCCAGGTGTCACTTCCAGAGTGGCTTCGGCCGTCAGGTATTTATAGTCGTCACCGTCTACGGTCAGTGTGTGGATGTAGTAATCAGGCATGCCCAGCCAGTCGCTGTGGGGGCCGTCGGTAGTAATGGTTTCCAGTTTTCCCCGCCCTTGTAGTTTCTGCTTTTTTCGTTGGAATGAACGGTTGTTTCTGTTCATGTTTCAGCCAGACTGTCTGTAGTGAATGAGTGATAGGAAGAACGGCGATGTCGGTGTTGCCGAAGGGCATGACCGTCGTCGGTATCAGTTCAGAAAGAGTTTGCGCCTTTTGCGACGTTCACGCCAGTTACGAATGATATGCCAGCGCCAGAACAGGCGAATGCTGATATAACTGAGAGCGCCTGCTATCAGTCCGGTAATGACCGAGCCAAGATAGAGTGGTAGCCAGATCCGCGATAACTCGGTTTTCAGCCACTCCAGTGAGGCTTCAAAGCCCAGTGGACTGACAGGGGTCTGCAATATATAGCAACCGACCTTGTAGGTGAAGTAGAAAATCACCGGCATGGTAAAGGGGTTGGTAATCCAGACCAGCGCAACGGACAACGGCAGATTGCACCGCAACAGAAACGCCAGCACGGCGGCCAGCAGCATCTGGAAGGGTATGGGCAGGAACGCACAGAAAATACCCACGAAAAAAGCCATCGCGGCAGTACGGCGGTTCAGGTGCCATAGATTAGGGTCGAACATGTGTTCGCCCAGGAAGTTCAATGACCGGTTTTCCCGAAGTCGGGAAGGGTCCGGCATAAAGCGTTGAAACAGTTTTTTTGCCATGCAGATATACTTGTGACCCGGGTACCGCTTAATTGCGAGAGTAAGGATATCGTAAAACCGGAAAATTATGCGCTTAATTACTAAGTACACCAAATGCGGCTTTCACTGATATGCCTCGTTTTGGGTCTTTCCCTGACATTATTCTTGCCAGAACTTCCTGCCCGATGGGTGTTGGGTCTGACGGTTCTGGTTGCCCTTAGTTTGACCGTAGCAGCTGGCTTCAGGTTCCGTGTATTTATTTTTCCGGCCATGGTGCTTTTCGGGTTTGCTTATGGTGGCTTTCATGGGCTGATGCTATTGGATCGCCTTTTTCCCGCTGATCTGGAAGGAATCGATCTCCAAATCAATGCTGAAATTGATGAATTACCCCTGAAGCGTGAAGGTTATGCCTCAATGCTGATGCGTGATGTTGTGATTGGGGGACTGCCCTATCCGGGGCGGCTTCGTCTTAGCTGGCATGGGGCGCCTGACATAAAACCAGGACAACGCTGGGATCTGACCGTCAGGTTGAAGCGGCCAAGTGGCTTTTCCAGTCCTGGCGCGATGGATTATGAGGGTTGGTTGCTTAGACAGCAGGTAATCGCAACGGGTTATGTGCGGGATGAGAATTTCCAACTTCTGCAGGATAACGAATGGACACGTGTAGATCGTTGGCGATGGAAGTTGGCAGGGTTTATTGAGAGAAATTACGCCGGCGACAGGGCGGCCATCTTCAAAGCGTTGCTGTTAGGGGATAAGCGCAACCTTTCACCGCAGCTTTGGGATACCTTTAGCCAGACAGGCACGACACATCTGCTGGTGATCTCTGGTTTGCACATTGGACTTATAGCGCTGGTTGGCTGGTGGTTTGCGCGGTTGCTCGCTATATCCGGGGTGATTCCTCTTGAGACGTGGCCGTTGCCAAAAGTTGGTGCGCTGATTAGTCTTGGTTTTGCGCTTTTTTATGCCTTTCTGGCGGGATTTTCGATTCCTGCGCAACGGGCTCTGGTGATGTTGGTGGTTGCACTGGGCGGAATCCTCCTTGATCTCAAAATTAAACCATTCACGCTACTCCTGGTGGCCTTGACGGTAGTTGTGCTTCTGGATCCCCTGGCATTCATCAGCCATGGTTTCTGGTATTCCTTTGTTGCCGTTTCGGCATTGTTGTATGTGTTTTCTGGTGCCCAGTCTACACGACGCGTTAGTGAACGTTTTGTTCGGCCTCAGGTCACGGTGTTTATCGCGTTGGCGCCATTGCTGGCACTGAACCTGCAACCTGTGAGTGTGTTATCACCATTGGTCAATCTGGTATCCATTCCGCTGGTGGGTTTGCTGGTTGTTCCTCTGTTATTTGCAGGTGTGGCTTTATCGGTTGTTTCAACCTCTTTGGGGCTCATTGTAATGGAGTTTGCCGGCGTAATACTGGATGTTTGGGTATCGGCACTCCAGTGGTCTGAAGCTTTAACGATTGATTTGCCGCCGCTGGCTGTTCCCAATGGATTCGCGTTGATCCTTGCGATGGCGGGCGTGGTTTTATTTTTAACCCATTCAGGCTTGCGATTTCGTTGGTTGGCACTGGCGTGTTTTCTTCCGTGGCTGGTGCCGGCAAATAATCCTTTGCCGGATGGAGTGGCGGAAATCACAGTACTTGATGTGGGGCAGGGGCTGGCAGTATTGGTTTGCACGCGCAATCACTGTCTCATCTATGACACCGGTGATCGATTCAGTGATCGTTTCACGGCAGCGGATGCGGTCATTGTTCCGTATTTGCGCCATCATCCTGGTATTAGTCATCCAGATGTGATTGTCATTTCCCATAATGATCGGGATCATCGTGGTGGTCTGGAGACCTTGCTGAACGCTTTCCCTTTTTCGCAGCTGTCTGTGTCCGAAGCGGATGACTATCCGTTGCCCGTTTCCTTGTGTCATGATCAGGATGAGTGGTTTTGGGATGGCGTTCGGTTTCGTTTTTTGTCGACGGGGGAGAGATTGAGCAGCCGTAATGATCGCTCCTGTGTGTTGCAGATTCAGGCCGGTGGGCATTCGGTGTTGCTGACGGGCGATATTTCCACTCGAGCAGAACAGAGGCTGGTAAGGCGATACGGGGATAAGCTGGCCAGTCAGGTGCTGGTGGTGGCTCATCATGGCAGTGCGGGATCCAGCGGCAATGCCTTTCTCTCGCAGGTGAACCCGACCTATGCGAGTATATCTGCAGGGTATCGAAACCGCTTTGGGCATCCGTCGTCGCGCGTGAGGGAACGTCTGGGGCTGGTGGGGGCCGAGATTCTTGAAACGCCAGTGACAGGTACACAGGTGTTTCGGGTAGGCGGTGAGTCGTTGCCACCACCCTATTGTCATCGGTTGCAGAAAGCGGGATATTGGTCACGAAAACCCCTGTCGTAGAGCTGCTGTACCGGTGTGCCTGATAAACCGGTTGTGATAAAGTTTTCTCATTTGGTAAAGGGAATAATAAACGTGTTTGAACTGGTGAAAGCGGGCGGATGGTTGATGCTTCCCATCATCCTGTGCTCCATCATTGCAACAGCGATCGTGATAGAGCGTTTCTGGACCCTGCGGGCTGCCAAGGTCGCGCCCGGCAATCTTCTGGCTCAGGTCTGGAAGTGGATCAAGGGTAATGAACTGGATGGCCGACGTCTGGCGCAGTTACGCACGCATTCCCCGCTGGGTGAGATCCTGGCCGCCGGTCTTGGCAGTGCCAAGTACGGGCGTGAAATCATGAAAGAAAGTATCGATGAAGCGGCCGGCAAGGTCATTCACGAGCTGGAAAAATATTTGAATACCCTGGGCACGATCGCTGCGGTTGCGCCCTTGCTGGGTTTGTTGGGTACGGTCATTGGCATGATTGACGTTTTCACCGTGATCATGTTGCAGGGCAGTGGTAATGCGGCGGTGTTGGCCGGCGGTATTTCAAAAGCCCTGATTACGACAGCGACCGGTTTGACGGTGGCGATTCCTGCGGTTATTTTCCACCGTTTCTTTACCCGTCGTGTCGATGAGCTGGTCGTGGTCATGGAGCAGGAAGCGACCCGCCTGGTGGAAGTGGTTCAGGGCGAGAGGCAGGTAAATTACTCGGAGTCTTAAGTTAGGTTTTTTCTTATAGAGAATTCAATATGGATTATTGTGGTTTACTTAACAGTACCCAAGGCGAGCGGAAAGTCGATTACACCGAAGGTGCCCGGCCATGAAGTTTCGCCGCCAGCGGAATGAGGAGGTATCAGTTAATCTGACGCCTTTGATTGATGTGGTGTTCCTGCTGCTGATATTTTTCATGGTATCAACCACGTTTACCCGGGAAACCCAGTTGACCATTGATTTGCCGGAGGCGACTGGGGAAGAGGTCAGGAAGCCGCCCCGTCAGATCGAGATCGGTATCGATAAAAGCGGTCATATTGCGGTCAACGGTGAGCGGCTGGCTAGTGACGGGCTGGAAAACCTCAAGCAGGCTCTTATTCAGGCATCACAGGGTAACAGCAAATTGCCGCTGGTGATTACGGCTGACGCTATGACGCCCCATCAGGCCGTGGTTACCGCCATGGAAGCTGCCGGCGATCTTGGCTTTTCCCATCTCAGCATCACGGCCCAGGAGCCGCCCAGTCAGTGAGCAGTTTTTCCGACAGGCTGGTGTCAGCATGGTACCAGCCTGATTTCAATCCGCTGTTAGCGCCGTTATTGCCACTATCGAAACTGGTGGAATGGCAGGTTAGGCGTCGACAGCACCAATATCATTTAAATCAAGAGCACCTTTGGCAACCGCCGGTTCCTGTTATCGTTGTGGGTAATATCACGGTAGGCGGAACGGGCAAGACACCACTAGTAGCTACTCTAGTATCTGTGTTGCAGCAGCGAGGGTTTAGTCCCGGTATTATTAGTCGCGGCTATGGGGCTAAAGTCGACACATTTCCTGCTGACGTATCACTCGATAGTGACCCTGCCAAACTCGGAGATGAGCCGGTGATGCTGGCGGAAATGACAGGCGTACCGGTAGTTATCGATCCGGATCGTCCATCCGCAGCACGTTATTTGCTCTCAAATCATGAGTGCGATGTGATCATCAGTGATGATGGTCTGCAGCACTATGCCCTTGTTCGCCATATTGAGATGGTTGTTCTGGATGGGGCGCGATGGCTGGGTAATGGTCGCTGTCTGCCTGCCGGACCGCTACGAGAGCCGGCTGACCGCCTTGAATCCGTGGATTTCATTATTTCTAACGGGAAGCCTGTTGCTGACTTTGACAACACAGCTTGTAATATCATGACACTCGTACCAACCCGTCTGGTGAACCTGAAATCAGGCAAAGCCATACCGTTGTCTGAGTGGAAGAATTTTACGACTCCGGCTTATGCCGTGGCTGGTATCGGTAATCCTGGCCGTTTTTTTGTTTCTCTCAGGTCTCTGGGGTTTACGGGCGGTGAGAAAGCCTTTCCGGATCATCACGCCTATTGCCCGGATGATTTTGCTTTTGCAGGCGGGCAACCCGTTATAATGACCGCCAAAGATGCCATTAAGTGCCGCCGCTTTGCCCATGACAACTGGTGGTATCTGGCCGTTGACGCTAAATTGCCAGACAGCTTCTGGGAGCAGGTCTCTGCCAGACTGTCCGACTTTCCATCATCTTTTCAGCCGGTTTCTGCTAATGGATAAAAAACTGTTCGAAATTCTCGTCTGCCCGCTGTGCAAGGGCGATCTTAAGGTCGATCAGGACAAGAGGGAGTTGATCTGTCGTCCCTGCGGGCTGGCCTATCCGGTACGGGATGAAATCCCCGTTATGCTGGAATCCGAGGCGCGTACCCTGACGACTGAAGAGAGGCTGTAAGTTACGATGTCGTACTCAGTGATTATTCCGGCTCGCTATGGTTCAAGCCGCCTGCCAGGTAAGCCTTTGGCGGATATTGGTGGCAAACCGATGATTCAGCACGTCTATGAGCAGGCCTGCAAGAGTCGCGCGGATAAAGTTATCATCGCCACCGATGATGAGCGCATCCGTGGAGCGGCTGTCCGCTTCGGTGCTGAAGTGGTGATGACGCGTGCGGATCATCCGACCGGGACAGATCGATTGCAGGAAGTGGTTGCCCGACGGGGGTTTACGCCGGATGACATCGTGGTGAATGTTCAGGGGGATGAACCCCTGATTCCGCCTGCCGTGATTGATCAGGTGGCGAAGAATCTTGCAAACAACCCGGATGCATCCGTGGCGACGTTGAGCCATCGCATCAGCTCGGCGGATGATCTGTTCAATCCGGCCGTCGTGAAGGTCGTGGCTGATACCCGAGGCATGGCCCGTTATTTCAGTCGTGCGGTGATTCCTTGGGATCGCGACCGTTTCGCGGATGGAGTAACGGATGAAATCGCAGACAGCCCTTTGTACCAGCGTCATATTGGCATTTATGCCTATCGTGTCGATCTTCTCAATGCGTTTGTGGACTGGGGTGTTTCACCGCTGGAAGACCTTGAAAAGCTGGAGCAGCTGCGGGTGCTTTGGCATGGGCGCGCGATCCATGTGGCCGAAGCCGCCGAATTGCCGCCAGCCGGCATTGACACCAGTGCTGATCTGGAGCGTATCAGACGATTCATCATTGAAAGGGATTTGAGTGTTTCTGCATGAGGCGGATTTTATTTGTTTGTTTAGGGAATATTTGTCGGTCACCGACAGCGCAGGGTGTTTTTGAACACATTGTGGAACAAGCGGGTTTAAGTGATCAGATTGATGTGGATTCTGCAGGAACCAGTGCCTGTCATGTCGGTGAGTCGCCAGATCATCGGGCTGTTGAAGCTGCTTCCTATCGGGGCTACCGAATGTCCCATATAAGTTCGCGACAGGTTCAAGCGGAAGATTTTGATCGTTTTGACCTCATTCTAGCCATGGATAAGGCCAATCTTCAGGCATTGTTATCCTGTTGTCCGGCGTCTTCTCAAGATAAGGTACGACTGTTTCTGGACTATGAGGGAAGTGTGCAGGCAGAAGTGCCAGATCCTTATTATGGTGGAAAGGGTGGTTTTGAAACGGTTCTTGATTTTATCGAGGATGCATCGCAGGCGCTGCTTTCTTCATTGAAGCCAACGTTGGAAGGGGCGGCATGAGTTTGAAGATTGAGGAGTATGTCAATCTTAAAGCATTGAATACGCTGGGACTTGAATCCGTTGCTCGTTATTTTGTGCGGGTTGAGTCCCTGGTCGTGCTTCGAGAGGCGCTGGCATTTGCCCGCGAACGTAACCTACCAGTTATCCCGCTGGGTGAGGGAAGCAATGTTGTTCTAAGTGAATGCTTGGATGCCTTGGTTCTGTTGATTCGCTTGAAGGGTCGAGTAGTTGTAGAAAGCCAAAACGACTCGGTCTTGTTAAAAGTGGGAGCTGGTGAACATTGGCATTCGCTGGTCTGCTGGAGTCTTGAGCAAGGCTTTTATGGGCTGGAAAACCTGGCGTTGATTCCTGGTTGTGTTGGTGCCGCACCTGTTCAGAACATAGGGGCTTATGGGGTAGAGCTCAAAGACCGTTTTGTCAGCCTTGAGGCGATTGACCGGCAGACCGGTGAGATCATGACATTGTCAGCCGAAGACTGTGCCTTTGGGTACAGGGATTCAGTGTTTAAAAGCCGCTTGCTGGATCAGGTTGTTATCACTTCGGTGACGCTGAGGCTGAGTAAAACCCTGATGCCTGAGCTGGATTATGGTGCGCTGAGAGAAAAGGCGGAAGTATTGGCTTGCGAAAGAGGGCAGCCTACAGGCATGGATATCTGTCATGCTGTCTGCGATATCCGCAGGGAGAAGTTGCCAGATCCAAAGGTTATTGGCAATGCGGGGAGCTTCTTCAAAAATCCGGTGGTTTCAGATGAGCATAAGGCTGCATTAAAGGAAAAGTTTGCAGAGTTGCCCGCCTATCAGGTGTCAGACGGTTGGAAGCTTGCGGCTGGTTGGCTGATCGAGCAGTGTGGCTTTAAGGGGTGCGTAAAGACGGATGGCGCGGGTGTTTATGAGAAGCAGGCGCTGGTGCTGGTCAATCACGGTAATGCCTGTGGAAAAGCAATCTTGAAGTTGGCTGGGGAGATTCAGGCAACAGTTAAAGAACGTTTTTCTGTGAACCTAGAAATAGAGCCAAGAATCTATTGAGTAAGAATCAATAAAAAAGGGAGTCGATTGACTCCCTTTTTTATTTTTTCACCCTTTAGCGCTGGGCTTCAGAGGTTTCCTCCTGAGCTTGCACGGAAGACGTGCTTGCTGCCTCTTGGCTCATGGTTTGTTGCTCAGCCAGTCTGCGCTTCATTTCCCGAGGGTCATTGTGCGCCCGGCTGCGTCGTTTTCTGGGAGCCTCTGTTGATGCTGTATTTTCAGCATTCTGAGCGCTTTTCACCTCAGCGGTCGGCGTTGGCTCGGAAGCTGGGGCAGGTGTGCTGTCAGCGACCGTTGCTTTTGCAGGCTGTGCAGTCTGAGGCTGTTCGCGTGAGACATTGGCTTCTACAGCAACGTCTGTGGCCTTCGCTTCAGGTTTAGGGGTAGATTCAGATGCCTTAGGTGCAGCGTGTGCTGGCTGTGCAGTCCTTTCTTCCCTTTCTTTCCGCTCTCTTCTGGCAGGTCTCTCAGCGCGAGGCTTGGGAGTCTCAGCTGTTTCAGTTGCCTGCATGGGTTGTTTCGGTGCCTGACTTGGCTCAGCCTGTGTGGCGGCAGTTGCTGCCTCGATGCCGGTAGGTTTTGGGTGATTCTCTGATCTTGCGTTCGCAGAGATGGCTTCAGCCAAACCGGTCATTTTCGGCGCTTCTGGCGCAGCAGATGGTTGTTGCTGGGCAGAGGCTTGTCCTGAGGGCTGACGCGCTGCTTCAGGTTTTGCTTGTGCCTGAGTTTCTGTCGCTTTTTCCGCAGAGCTAGGTGCTTCCTTGGTTTCTGGAGTCGACTCCTGAGGCGCTTTGCTCTCAGCAGGTGTTGCCGGAGTTTCAGTGGCAGTAGCATCTTTGGTAGCAGTCTCGCTCACAGGGCGGGCAGTTGTACTGCGTTCCTGTTCCTTGCGAACATTTTCTTGCTGTTGGGGTTCGCTCTGGCGAGATTGCTCTGGTGTGCGCTTTTCAGCTGATGCCGGCTCGTTTGAAATGACAACCTGCTCATTGTTTTCAATCTGCTCGGACTGCTGACGATCGCGTTGTGAAGGTCGATTGCTTCTGCGACGATTGGCCAGGTTGCGTGGGCGGCGACGGCGCTCATCCGAACCAGTAGCCTGGTCAGGTTGGCGTTCTTCGCGCGTTGGGCGATTGCCTGGTTTGTTGTCATCCTGAACCGGATGCTCCTGTTTAGGCGCCTGTTTAGTACGCTGAGCAGGACCTTTGGCGGTATCGCGTTCGCGCTTTTGATCCACGTTGCGGGAATCACGACGCTGACGCTGGTTGGGGCGCCCCTGGTCTTGTTGCTGGCTATTGCGTTGTTGATCGCGACGATCGTTGCGGTCGCTCTGGCGGCGCTGGCCTTGTTGTTTGCCACCATTATTACGCGCCTGTGGCTTTTCCTGGCTTCTGGAGGTTTCTACAGCCTTGCTTTGAGGCTGTTCTTCGCCCTTGAATAGACCAGACAGGAAGCGGGACACGGATCCGATCAGGCCAACCTGATCTTGGGTGGCAGGCTTCGCCGGTGCGGGTTGTGCCGGCCTGATATTTTTTACCGCTGCTTCACTGGTCTTGATAGCAGGTTTTTCCTGAACAAGTTCTTCAGCGGCTTCATCAATCTCCGTGGTAATTTCGAAGCTGTTCTCTTTTGCCTGAACGGCGGCATGATCGTCCCGAAGGCGCTGAACTTCGAAGTGGGGTGTTTCCAGATTCGGATTAGGAATAACCAGAACGCGCACGTTGTTGCGCTTCTCAATTTTGCTGATAACGCCACGTTTTTCGTTCAGGAGGAACGTGCCAACGCTGACAGGGACTTGTGCACGAATTTCGGAGGTTCGCTCTTTAAGTGCTTCTTCTTCCATCAGTCTCAGGATGGATAGTGCCAGAGAGCTGATATCGCGAATGGTGCCCTGACCATGGCAGCGTGGGCAGACAATGCCGCTGGTTTCGCCAAGTGAGGGGCGCAGACGCTGGCGGGACATTTCCAGAAGACCGAAACGAGATATACGGCCAATCTGGACGCGGGCGCGGTCCATCTGGAGAGCGTCTTTCATCCGGTTTTCGACTTCGCGCTGACTCTTGTTTGAGTTCATGTCGATAAAGTCGATGACAATCAGTCCGCCGATATCCCGTAACCGAAGCTGGCGAGCGATCTCGTCGGCGGCTTCAAGGTTGGTGTTGAGTGCAGTCTCTTCAATGTCACCACCGCGGGTGGCACGGGCCGAGTTGATGTCAATGGAAACCAGTGCTTCGGTAGGATCGATAACGATGGAGCCGCCTGAGGGAAGGTTAACTTCACGCTGGAAGGCCGTTTCAATCTGGGTTTCGATCTGGAAGCGGTTAAACAAGGGCACCGTATCTTTGTAGAGTTTGATGCGGTTCTGGTACTGCGGCATCACCTGACGGATAAAATCCAGAGCTTCTGCGTGAACCTTGGGGTTGTCAACGAGTACTTCGCCGATGTCCTGGCGCAGGTAATCCCGGATAGCCCGGATGATCACGTTGCTTTCCTGGTAGATCAGGAAAGGGGCAGGGTTGCTTGATGCGGCTTCCTGGATGGAGTTCCAGAGGTGCAGGAGGTAGTCCAGATCCCACTGAAGTTCTTCGCTGCTGCGGCCCAGACCTGCGGTACGAACGATGACGCCCATTTCCTGGGGGATGTCTAGCTGGCTGAGTGCTTCGCGGAGTTGTGTGCGCTCGTCACCTTCGATGCGGCGGGATATGCCGCCCGCACGGGGGTTGTTGGGCATCAGAACCAGGTAGCGGCCGGCAAGGCTGATAAAGGTGGTTAGTGCGGCGCCTTTGTTGCCACGTTCTTCTTTATCAACCTGGATGACGACTTCCTGACCTTCCCGGATCACATCCTTGATGTTGGGGCGGCCGGAAGACTGGGTTTTGTTGAAGTATTCTCTGGAGATTTCCTTTAGGGGGAGGAATCCGTGTCGTTCAGCGCCGAAGTCAACAAACGCAGCTTCGAGGCTTGGCTCAATACGGGTGATTTTTCCCTTGTAGATGTTGGCCTTTTTTTGTTCCCTGGCACCGGATTCAATGTCCAGGTCATAGAGTCTCTGGCCATCGACCAGTGCAACCCGCAGCTCTTCCTGCTGGGTCGCATTGATAAGCATTCTTTTCATGAATTACCGATTGTATGTGGCGGCCATCCTCTTCAAGCGCGGTATCTCCTATTATTCATTCTTGTTGTTGCTTGTGTTGCTGTATTTCGCTGCAAGCGGTTATTCAGCGATGCCCATGGTTGTAACGGTCACCATACTGAAACGGCTTGCCAGGCCTTTCTGGCCTCAACATGGACATACAGGTCTTATCTTGTGCTTTCTGCAGGTGGGTGGATAACCCTGCTGCAGTCAGCGAAGCATGAGTGCCTGTGTGCCGACTTCTGAAATCTTAATAGGAGCGCCTGACTGAAAAGGATAGCGCTAGTTAACTTTTGTCAGAGTCACGGCACGTTATGATGCCGTTCTTGCTGACTCTTTTTACCCTTGTCACACACATTTGGACACCGTCTATGGGAAAATTCTCCGTGGTCCTTGTGACAATTAATGGGTGTTAAATCAATTGCTTATAACTTTCCGTCGCAATCACGTAATGATCTACGGCCGGTAACTGAAATATATCAGCAATTCCCGAGTGCAGCAAATGACCTGAAAGCTGATAAGATGGCCGCATGAGTAATGAACAGCCTATATCTCCAGTAGTTGATGTCCGGGTACGTTTCGTTGAGGTAGATAGCGAGCGAGCCGGGCAACGACTCGATAATTTCCTGAAGCTGCACCTTAAAGGGGTGCCGAAGACGCGTATATACCGGATTATTCGTAAGGGTGAAGTGCGGGTCAACAAAGGGCGTGTCACGGCCGATTACCGTTTGGCGGCCGGTGATAATGTGCGTATTCCACCGGTCCGCATGGCAGAAAAAGCACCCACGCCTTCGCCCAGTGCCGGCATGAGTGGAGCCATTGAGCAGAGCATTATGTATGAAGACGATGCCCTGTTGGTGGTAAACAAGCCAAGCGGTATGGCGGTGCATGGCGGTAGCGGCGTGTCTTTGGGTGTTATCGAGGCGCTGCGCGCCATGCGTCCGGAGAGTCGTTTTCTGGAATTGGTGCATCGTCTGGATCGTGACACTTCAGGTTGTCTTTTGATTGCCAAGAAGCGCAGCATGCTGAAGCACCTGCATTTGCAGATGCAGTCCGGTAAAACAGAAAAAATCTATCAGTTATTGGTCACAGGTCGCTGGCCAAACAGGCGCCAGACAGTTAAGGCGCCCTTGCTGAAGAATACCTTGCGTTCCGGTGAGCGGATTGTTGTGGTTCATCCCGAGGGTAAAACCTCCGTTACCCATTTTCAGGTGCTTGAGAGGCTGGATGGATGCACATTAGTAGAGGCTCGTCTTGAGACAGGGCGAACCCATCAGATTCGCGTACATTCCCGGCATGTTGGCTGCCCCATTATCGGGGATGAAAAATATGGTGATGATGAAGTTAATAAAACCATGAAGCGGCAAGGTGTTCGCCGATTGTTTCTTCACGCGGCCCGTTTGAAGGTACAGTTGCCTGATCGGCGTGAAATGGTGTTTGAGGCGCCTTTGCCAGAAGATTTGTGCGAAGGGTTACAACAGCTGCGGGGCTAAGTGCCCTGCAGATCTGATTATCTTGCGTGAGTCAATAAAAGACGAATAACTCTAGATGCAGGGATGAGTGTGATGGAAGTTCTACCCTATAAGTTGGTTGTCTTTGACTGGGATGGCACTTTGGTGGATTCGGCGGAGCGTATCGTGGAGTGTCTTCGACACGCGTCCCAAAATGTACGTCTGCCGCTCCTGTCGGATCGTGAATACAGCAATATCATCGGTTTGGGGATGTTTGAAGCGATCAGGCAGCTATATCCTGATTTGCCCGAATCGGATATTCATGTGTTTCGTGATGCTTATCGTGATGAGTTTTTGGGCAGGAGTCATGAGCCTTCCCCGTTCTTTTCTGGTGTTCCGGATATTTTGAGTTTGCTTCAATGCAAAGGTTATGCCTTGGCGGTGGCAACGGGTAAGTCCCGCAAGGGGTTGGTTCGAGAGTTGGAAACGCGTGACATGGGTTGTTTGTTCCATGCGACACGCTGTGCTGACGAAACGCGTTCCAAGCCCGATCCTATGATGCTTAATCAGTTGATGGCGGAAGTACGTTGTCAGCCAGAAGAAGTGCTGATGATTGGCGATAGTATTTACGATATGGAAATGGCAGTGAATGCCGGGATTGATCGGTTAGCCGTAACATGGGGGGTGCATGATCGTGAGCGCCTGGCATCCTTTGGGCCGGTATGTATCGCCGAACGGGTCAGTGATATTTCAGATTCTCTGCTGTAATGATGAAAGGGTGCTGGTGTGAAATGCTGTTTCCCGCTGGCATTGTGTGATTGATCGTTGATGGTGCTTGAGGAGCTATATGTCGGATAAAGAGTGGGGGGGCAATGCGTCGTCCAGTGAGGATCGGCGCTTGATTGAAAAGCTCTTGTCAGGTGCGCTGGTAGAGCAACGGCGAGCCCGCCGCTGGGGGGTCTTCTTTAAGTTGATGACGCTGCTATGGTTGTTTGCCGTGGTGGGTAGCCTGTTTATGTCATCACGTTCCATGGTGCCGGCTCCGGCGGGAAAGGGTGAAGGTTATACGGCGCTGATTGAGATTGATGGCGTGATTGCATCAGGTGAGCAGGCCAGTGCGGATAATATTGTGGGTGGTCTGAGAGAGGCGTTTGATGATCCGAATGTGAAAGGAATCATTCTGCGCATCAATAGTCCTGGTGGCAGTCCTGTCCAGTCTGGCTATGTCTATGACGAGATTCGCCGCTTGAAGGCGGATCGCAGTGATCTCAAGGTGTACGCCGTTATTGTCGATATCGGGGCGTCGGGCGCTTACTATATTGCATCAGCAGCGGATGAGGTATATGCAGACAAGGCCAGTCTGGTAGGTTCAATTGGTGCCTATATGGCCAGCTTTGGTCTGGACGGTGTGATGGAAAAAGTGGGTGTAACCCGCCGCTTCTATAAGTCAGGTGACTTTAAGGGCTTTTCTGATCCGTTCCAGCCAGAAGATCCTGTGGCTGCAGAGCATATCAAGTCTACCGTGGCTTCAATCCATCAACAGTTCATTGATAGCGTCAAGCTGGGGCGTGGTGATCGTCTGAGTGATGATCCGCTGCTTTACTCTGGCTTGATTTGGTCAGGTGAGCAGGCGGAAGATTTGGGCTTGGTTGATGGTTTGGGTAGCTCAAGTTATGTGGCTCGGGAATTGGTCGGTGAAGAAATGATTGTGGATTTTACGCCGCAATTGACACCCTTTGAGCGGTTTGCCCGTCAGTTGGGTATGGGGGCCATGCATACCATGGTCAATGTGCTTGGGCTGGACGGTCTGAGCGTTCGCTAGCGTTGCTCAGTATCGAAGGTCAGCCGGTGGGCAGGCCTTCGATATGCATTATGGTAGTTGTAGCTGCTGATTTCTAAGCATTTTGGTTAATGCGATCAGTGGCAGTCCTTCCAGTGCGGTTGGATCATCTCCGGATAGTGATTCAAAGAGCGAAATTCCCAGTGATTCCCATTTGAAACTGCCGGCGCAATCCAGTGGTAGATCTTTCTTTACATAACGTGTGATCTCATCATTGCTCAATTCCCTGAATGTTACGTGAAAGGGTATTACCGTTGATTGATGCTTTCCTGTCGCAGAATCCAGAAGGCACAGGCCTGTCAGGAATTGCACGGTTTTTCCGCTGCACAGGCTCAGCTGTTCAAAGGCTTTTTCCGTTGTTTTGGGTTTGCCTAGAATCTGTTTGTCCAATACGGCTACCTGATCTGATCCGATAATCAATGCATCAGGGTATTGGTTGCTGCAGGCAGTTGCTTTGTTCAGGCTTAAGCGCTCGGCCATCTTTTGGGGGGATTCATCCGATTGTCTTTGTTCGCAGATGTCAGGCGCGTGCCATAAGAAGGAAAGCTGTAGTCGCTCCAGTAGTCTGCGTCGGTAGATTGAGCCTGAGGCCAGGATGAGAGGTTGTGCTGTTGCCGGCATAATTCGGTAGGAAGTTGGTTGCGGAAGGTGGTCAGTGTATCGTTCCGTAGTCTTGAGCGCGAGCGGCTGAGGTTAATGATATTCCGCAAAAGCGTTTGAAGCCCTTTGACAGGCATTGAGCATGGCCCTATCATTGCGCGCTTATGTTAAATGGGCAGTTACCAAAACACATCACACCGCGCAAGTTTGCTCAGAATGAGACGGAACTTGCCGGTCGCATTGCGGTCAGAGAACTTGACCGGCTGGCGGATATGCTGGCTGGCGAGGACGCGGAGGTGGCCTTGTCACTGGCGTTTTCCCTGGATGAGAATCGTCGTCCCAGGATTGCCGGTGAACTGGAGGCCGAGTTGCCGATGCTCTGCCAGCGATGCCTTGATGTTGTAAATGTTAAAATTCGGACTGGACTTAATCTGGCGGTTGTCTGGTCCGAAGAGCAGGCGAAGGCCCTGCCGAAGGATGTTGACCCGTTAATTCTTGAGGATGACACCACGGATCTGCGTCAGCTGGTTGAAGACGAGCTGCTGCTGAGTGTTCCCCTGGTGGCTTATCACGAGAATGCGCAGTGTCATGCCGGGCAGGTCTTCAGTACGGATCCTGATTACAGTGAAGACGTTGCTGAAGAAACGCAGGACAAGCCTAACCCGTTCAGTGTGCTGGCACAGTTAAAGACTGGCGATTAATCCATTCAGGAGAGTTAACTCATGGCAGTTCAGCAGAACCGCAAAACCCGTTCACGGCGCGATATGCGTCGTTCTCACGACGCGCTGGGCACTTCCGCCCTGTCCGTTGATGCAGCCAGCGGCGAAACCCACCGTCGTCACCACGTGACTGCAGACGGTTTCTACCGTGGCAAGAAAGTCGTTGCCGGCAAGAACGACGAATAAGTCGTCTTGAGCCAGCAAAAGACGATTGCGCTGGATGTGATGAGCGGGGACAGAAGTCCCCGCTTTCGTATTGCTGCAGCGCTGGATTGTTTGTCCATCCATCCAGGTCTCCACTTCATTCTTGTCGGCGACCGACACTTTATCCGAGATTCTCTTACTGGCAGCGCGACAGAGCTGCGTTCACGTATCACCGTGGTTCATGCTGACCAGGTGGTCACCATGGATGATCGTCCTTCCCTGGCGTTACGCAGGAAACAAAATTCTTCCATGTGGCGTGCGCTGGAGCAAGTGTCTATGGGCGTTGCTCAGGCCTGTGTAAGTGCCGGCAATACTGGCGCTTTAATGGCGATGGGACGCTTCCTTCTGAAGACGCACCCGGGCATTGATCGTCCCGCCATTATTGGTCAGATACCTTCTATTGGTCGTGATACGTTCATGTTGGATCTCGGTGCCAATGTGGATTGCAACTCCGAGCATCTGTATCAGTTTGCGGTGCTGGGTTCGCTGATGTTGTCGGAAGTCATCGGTATCACTGCGCCGACGATCGGGCTGTTAAATGTCGGGCAGGAAGATATCAAGGGTGATGAACGCGTCAGATTGGCGCAGGAATTGATACTTGCAAATCCCGGACTGAATTATCAGGGTTTTGTCGAAGGGCATGATATTTTCCGCGGCACTGTGGATCTGGTGGTCTGTGACGGATTCCCCGGCAATGTGGCCCTGAAGGCTGGAGAAGGTGCATCTTCTTATATCAGTCATGTGATGCGGCAGGGTACTGGCTTGACCGGCTGGCGTAAACTCTATAGCTACCTGGCGTTACCGTTTGTTCGCCATATGGTGCGACAGATTGATCCCAGTCGTTTTAATGGCGCCAGTTTCCTGGGGTTGCAGGGTGTGGTTGTGAAAAGTCATGGTGGCGCTGATCAGCGCGAGTTTGGCTATGCCCTGGAGCGAGCGGTCATGGAAGTTGAGCGTAATGCCATCTACCGCATTAATGACAAGCTTGAATCCTATTTCTGATCGCTTCGGTCATATTTTTGACTGTTGTTACCAGCCGGTAATGGTTGTGCAACATATTTTAACGGTTGGATGGAAATCATTCCTTATAATGGCCCAATTCGACAGGTGTCCATGAGGCAGAGTGGCGTAAGCAATAATGAGTGACAAGTTCGCGGTGGTTTTTCCCGGCCAGGGATCGCAAAAGGTAGGGATGTTGGCGGAAGTGGCTGCCAGCAGTGATGTGATTAACGCTACCTTCTCTGAAGCGTCTGAGGTGCTTGGTTACGATCTGGGGCAAATGATTGCCGAAGGTCCTGCCGACATGCTGAATCAGACGGAGCATACGCAGCCTGCCTTGCTGGCGTCCAGTGTTGCACTATGGCGCCTTTGGGCCGAGCGGGAAGGTGTGCCAGCCATGATGGCAGGACACAGTCTGGGCGAATATTCTGCACTGGTTTGTGCCGGGGTGATCTCCTTTGCTGATGCTTTGAAACTGGTTCGCAACCGTGGACGCTATATGCAGGAAGCTGTGCCTGCTGGTATCGGTGGCATGGCGGCAGTCCTTGGTTTGGCGGATGAAGAGGTGGTGCGAGTCTGCAGCGAGGTCGCAGCACAGACCGGTGAAGTCCTTGAAGCTGTGAATTTCAACGCGCCCGGTCAGGTCGTTGTTGCAGGCAGCAAGGTGGCCGTTGAGCAGTCCGTCGCTGCTTTTTCTGAAGCGGGTGCGCGTAAGGTGATACCCTTGCCGGTCAGTGTTCCTTCTCATTGCGCGTTGATGAAGCCTGCTGCAGAACGGCTGTCAGAAGATTTGGCAGATGTGACTTTCAGTGCGCCAATCGTTCCTGTTGTTCAAAACGTGACGGCGCAGGTTGTCGATGATGTTGAGCTGATTCGTGAGAACCTGGTACGCCAGCTTTATAGCCCTGTGCGCTGGGTTGAGACCATTCGCCTGATGGCGGACTCCGGGGTTACCCGTTTGTATGAGTGTGGTCCGGGTAATGTGCTGTCCGGTCTGGGTAAGCGTATTGAGCGTTCACAGGCATACACTTCACTTGAATCAGCTGCCGCTTATGCTGAACTGTCTTCCTGATCATGGATAAATTCGGGACCAAGAGGTTTATATGGCTTTAACGGATAAAGTGGCGCTGGTGACCGGCGCGAGTCGTGGAATCGGCCGTGCTATCGCTATGCGGCTCGGTGCTGAAGGTGCCATTGTTGTCGGTACGGCGACTACCGAGGCTGGTGCCGAGGCAATTTCTCAGGCACTGGCAGAAGCGGGTATCCGTGGTCGTGGCTTATGTCTGGATGTGGCAGACAATGATTCAGTGACGGCTGTCGTCAAAGCGGTGACTGAAGAATTTGGTGCTCCGATAATTCTGGTTAATAATGCCGGCATTACTCGTGATAACATCCTTATGCGAATGAAGGACGACGAATGGGATTCCGTCATTAACACCAATCTCGGATCCATTTATCGTCTCAGCAAGGCCTGTGTTCGTGGTATGACCAAAGCCCGTGAGGGTCGGATCATCAATATCAGTTCCGTGGTCGGTTCCATGGGTAATGCGGGCCAGTCGAACTATGCCGCCGCGAAAGCGGGGTTGGAAGGTTTTTCACGTTCACTGGCGCGTGAGTTGGGCAGTCGACAGATTACAGTCAACGCTGTGGCTCCAGGATTTATTGATACCGACATGACACGTTCCCTGCCGGACGAGCAGCGTGACATGCTGTTGACTCAGGTTCCCCTGGCGCGCCTGGGGCAGCCGGAAGAGATTGCCGGTGTGGTTGCTTTCCTTGCCGGTGATGCAGGTGGCTACATCACAGGTGAAACCATACATGTCAACGGTGGCATGTATATGGGCTAATGCCCACTGATTGATACCGACGACTGCGGTCAGTGGTCGGTCTGATTGCGATAAATACTCGTTGAGTGGCCTTGAAATTCTCGCAATCGTTTATATAAACTTACTTTTCGCAGCTGAGGCTGCATGGAATGTTAACAGGAGCACAACAAGGCATGAGTACCATTGAAGAGCGCGTCAAAAAGATTGTTTGCGAACAGCTTGGCGTGAAAGAAGAGGAAGTGACCAATGATGCGTCCTTCGTCGAAGATCTGGGCGCGGATTCTTTGGACACTGTAGAACTCGTCATGGCGCTCGAGGAAGAGTTCGAGACTGAAATTCCTGACGAGGAAGCAGAAAAGATTACTACCGTGCAGGAAGCTATCGACTACGTCGTTTCCCACCAGTAATTCCTGTAAGAATTTCTGAAAAAGCCGCACTGGCAATCTTGTGAGTGCGGCTTTTCTATATCTGCCTTTTTTCTTTTGCGTGTTTATTTCTGTGCTGCTGAAAGACGTCCAGTCCACTCTTCAGTCAATTTGTGGTATCAATCCGTCATGATTGGCAGGGAGAATCGTTCATGATCACGGCTAATGTATGGGTTGATGGTGAGCCTTGTTCAGTCGTTCCATCGGGTGATCGTGGTCTCGCATACGGTGACGGGGTTTTTGAAACAGTGAAAGTTGTGTCCGGTCAAATGACCTTGGATGACTATCATTGGAATCGCTTGCAGGACTCCTGTCATCGGCTTGGAATCGATACTGATATTGTATTTTTGCAGCAGACTGTTTCACGTTTTCTTGCAGAACGAGCGTCGGGCATCCTCAAAATGATTGTCACTAGAGGAAGTGGTGGGCGCGGCTACAGCCCGAAAGGTTGTCGCAGTCGATGTATTCTTTCATGGCATGATCTTCCTGAATATCCAGCTGCGTATTGGCAAGACGGGATTACGCTCTATGCCTGTGCGACGGAGCTTGGTTTGCAGCCATCACTGGCGGGCATCAAGCATCTCAATCGTCTGGAGCAGGTGGTGGCGCGATCGGAGTGGGACGATTCTCGCTATGCCGAAGGGCTTCTAAAGGATCTGAATGGCAACCTGATTGAAGGAACGATGACGAACCTGTTTCTGGTGACGTCAGAGGGGTTATCTACGCCGGATTTGAAAATGTCCGGCGTGGCAGGTGTCATGAGGCAATGGATTCTGGATAATATGCCTCAATACGGAATCAAAACGCAGGTTTGTGATATCGTGCCGGATGCATTGCATCAAGTGTCCGAGGTATTTGTCTGTAATAGTGTGAATGGTGTGTGGCCTGTTGTCGCTTATGCTGATATGCGGTGGGCGCCAGGGCCTGTTACACGGCGTGTGCAGTCTGCCGTTTCTGGGATGTTGAATGTCTGAAAATAATGTGCCTCGAAAGCCTTTGTTTTATGTACTGCTGATGCTGCTGGCAGCCGCTTTGTTGGTGCTTCTATCATGGCGCTGGTTGCAGGCTTATCTGGATGAGCCCGTGAATACGCTGGAAGAAGGCACGGTCTTTGTGGTGAATGCCGGGGAATCGTTCAGCCGGGTCAGTCGTCGGCTCGAAGAGCGGGGTATTTTGCGTCTGCCGGATGTTTTCAGGCTCTATGCCCGGGTGATAGGTGAAGATACCGGATTGAGAGCCGGTGAGTATCTGGTTAAACCCGAAACTACGGTCGCCGGGCTGCTGGAACTGTTAACGTCCGGACGGGTCATACTCCATAGTGCAACCCTGATCGAAGGGCGAACACTGGCAGAAAATCTGGCCATGCTGTCAGAGAACAAAAAACTGGTGTTTGAGCTGACCGGTCTGAATGGCCAGGAAATACTGAAAAAACTGGAGTTTTCAGATGCTTCGGCGGAAGGCATGTTCTTCCCTGATACCTACTATTTTGAAGCCGGTGATACTGATACTTCTATACTACGACGTGCTTATTTGCGTATGCAGGAAGTGTTGGCCAAAGAGTGGGCCAGAAAAGCATCGGATCTGCCTTATCAGTCGCCGTATGAGGCGTTAATCATGGCATCATTGATAGAACGTGAAACCGGCGTTCCCGAAGAAAGAGGGCAGATTGCCGGTGTCTTTGTTCGTCGTTTGCAGAAGGGGATGCGATTGCAGACGGATCCGTCAGTGATCTATGGTTTGGGTGAAGCCTACCAGGGGAACCTGACCCGGAAGCATTTGAGAACCTATTCGCCTTATAACACCTACAGAATTAAGGGGCTGCCGCCTACTCCTATCGCTTTGGCGGGGCGTGAGTCGATTCGTGCCGCATTGCATCCGGAGGCGGGCAATACGTTCTATTTCGTTGCCCGTGGCGATGGCTCTCACAAATTCTCCAGAACACTGGCTGAGCATAATGCGGCAGTCAAGAAGTACCAGTTAACACGACGCAAGGGGTATCGCAGCTCGCCCCTGGTCACCACGGAGTAAGGTGCAAGCATGTCTGACAGACAATATCCCGGTTTTTTCATGACCGTTGAAGGTGGTGAAGGCGCCGGTAAAACGACGAATATCGCCTACATCAAGGAATGGTTAACGACGCACAACGTTGAGTTTGTCCATACCCGTGAACCGGGTGGTACGCCATTAGCGGAAAACATCCGAGAACTATTATTGGCTAAAACGGATGAGGCCATTGCGGAAAAGGCAGAGCTTTTATTGGTGTTTGCGGCAAGGGCTCAGCATCTGGATCAGGTGATTATTCCTGCACTGCAGGCGGGCAAGGTGGTGTTATGTGACCGTTTCACGGATGCAACCTATGCCTATCAAGGGGCTGGGCGAGGGCTCAATAAAACCGATATTGCCACGCTTGAAGGTTTGGTGCAGGGCTCATTGCGGCCGGATCTTACGCTATTGCTGGACCTGCCCGTAGCAGCTGGTATGGCAAGGGTTAATCAGCGGGGTGATTTGGATCGTTTTGAGCAGGAAGCCATGACGTTTTTTGAGCGTGTTCGTGAAGGTTATCTGGAAAGAGCAGCAATGTTTGAGAATCAATATGCAATCGTCGATGCCTCGCAGTCCTTGGAGGGCGTTCAGGCAGATATTGGTGTGATTCTTCAGAACAGGTTGTCGGCCTATGCAGGAGAATAAATCGCTATTCGAGCCTTATGCCTGGCAGGATGTTCAGTGGCGTCAGATGACCGAGCGTTTCGCTGACGGAAGGCTGGCACACGCCTACCTGATGCGAGGAGCTGCTGGTATCGGAAAGCTGGATTTCGCCCAGGCGTTTGGGCGTTATGTGCTATGCCAGGATAAGGCTGATGGTCGGTCTTGTGGCCATTGTCGTAGTTGCCAGTTGAATCTTGCGGGAACGCATCCGGATTTTCTGCTGATAGAGCCTGAATCCTCAGGAAAGGGGATACGGGTTGATCAGATTCGCGCATTGATTGAGTTCTCAGCCAAGACGGCTCAGCAGGGCGGTTATAGGGTAGTGGTACTCAGTCCCGCTGAAAGCATGAATACCAATGCGGCGAATGCATTATTGAAATGCCTGGAAGAGCCGGGTGACAACACGCTCTTGATGTTGGTCAGCCATCAGATCTCAGCGATTCTTCCTACAATCCGTAGCCGTTGCCAGTTGCTGGCATTTGATAAGCCTGATGAGCAGGATGCCCTAAATTGGCTTATGCCGTTATGTGATGATGCAGAGCAGGCGCAAAATCTCTTGACGCTATCCGGTGGTTGCCCTCTTGGCGCGCGTACTTATCTTGAGGATGGTCTGGAAAAGCAGCTCGCACGCATGCAGAAAGACCTTGGCGCTGTAACACGTGGAGAGGTAGCGCCTGTCGAAGTCGCGCTGGCATGGCAGGATTTTGAGCCCGTCATTGTGCTGGAATGGTTGGCAGGTTGGTCTGCGGAAATGGCCGGTTATGTATCAACATCGGATGATGCCTGTATCCGTTCTCAATCTATGGCCAAAATGCTGTCCTATATTGCAAAAAAGGCCGGAGCCAAGCGGTTGCTGGTGTTTCATGCCTGGTTGTTGCAGCAGAAAAGCCGTTTAAGTGGACAGGTCAATCTGAATCGGCAGCTGCTCATGGAAGCGGTGCTATTTCGCTGGTTGCAGCTTACAATGAAACAGGGATGACAAGAATAATCACGCGCGAGTTTCGGTAGTTTTCAGATGAATACGCCGGAGCAGGGGAGAGGGGGCATTATGGTAGGTATGGCTAAAGGCAGTATTCTGTCGGTTTCGATCAAGGATAAAGCAGTCTTATACGAGTCCTACATGCCATTCCTGGTGAATGGTGGCCTGTTTATTCCGACCAACAAGAAATATCCGATGGGGGCCGAGGTTTTCCTCCGTCTTTCCCTGATGGATGAGACGGAGAAGATTCCTGTGCCGGGTAAGGTGGTCTGGATTACACCGCCAGGTTCCCAGGGGAACCGTAACCCCGGTATTGGTGTCCAATTCACAGAAGCTAATGAGGTGGCGCGAACCAAGATAGAAGCCTATCTGGCCGGTTCGGTAACGTCGGATCGCCCCACCAGTACGATGTAGTTCAGGTATGTTTATAGATTCACATTGTCATCTTGATCGTCTCAAGCTTGATCCTTACGAAGGCGATGTCAGCAAAGCTGTTGAGATTGCCTTTGCTAACGGGGTCAGTGGAATACTGTCCGTTTGTATCGATCTGGAACATTTTCAGTCTGTGCTCGATATGACCCGTTTTGATAATGTCTGGGCGTCAGTGGGCGTTCATCCGCTGGATCTGGATGGTCAGGCGCCGACTGTTGAGACATTAAAGCAGCTGTCTGATCATCCCAAGGTCGTGGCGATTGGTGAAACAGGGCTGGACTATTACTACATTAAAGATCGCAAGCAACAGCAGCAGGAGTGGTTTGCCGTGCAGTTGACCGCCGCTGCTGAACAGCAGTTACCGATCATTGTTCATACCCGTGATGCCCGTGAAGATACGCTGAGTCTGATTGCTTCTCATGGTTCGAGAGAGTCTGCAGGCGTCATGCATTGCTTTACGGAAAGTTGGGATATGGCTAAAAAAGCCATTGACATGAATTTCTACATCTCGTTTTCAGGTATTGTGACATTCAAGAATGCTGATGAGCTACGAGAGGTTGCCCGTAAAGTACCGCTGGATCGGATATTGGTTGAAACAGATTCTCCTTACCTTGCACCGGTTCCTTTTCGCGGTAAATCCAATGAGCCGAAATATGTGCCGGAAGTTGGAAAGTTTATAGCCGATTTGAAAGGCGTCTCAGTCGAAACTCTGGCCGAGCATACGACAAATAACTTCTTTACCCTCTTTAATAAAGCAGCTCAATAAGCTGCTTTATTTCATTTAAGACATTGCTTTAAATTCCGTTCTGCGTGTTCATACCTATTGTGAATGCATCTCTGTTCCCTATAATGCGCCTCCTGTTGCGGTCAGCTTCCCAGCGACCCGGTCGTCAAACGCCGAATTATCCACAGGATGAAACGAGC
>NZ_BAABFL010000474.1:0-57070 GCF_039540975.1 Kistimonas scapharcae | reverse complement strand
GCTTCGGACCGGTCGGCATGATTGGCAGATGACTGGTTATTCTGTGCCGCCTTGCTCGCCTCGGCGGTGGAGCGGTCGGCCTCGGTGCGCGCCTGCGTGACTGCGCTGTCTACGTCGCCGAATGTGTCCGCGATGCCCTGCGCCCTGTCGGCTGCTGCCTCTGCACTCTGGCCTGCCGTCTCGATCTCGGCGATGCGGTCAGCGCCTGCCGTGTTGACCGCCTGTAGCTGCGCGTTGCCTGCATCATCAACGGCCTGAACCTGCTCAGCACCTTTGCTGGCAATGGCCTGCAACTGCGCCGCGCCCTCATCGGCTACGCCCTGCACGTAGGAGCCTGACCGGTCGGCCTCTGCCTTTGAGCGGTCGGCCTCACTGCTCACCAGTGCGGCGTGCTCGTTGATGGTGCCGACCGTCGGCTCGAACTGCGCGACAATCTCGGCCTCGCCGTCTTTTGCGACCTTGGCCCAGCTCGGCACCGGCCCGCCCTCGGTCATCACTTCCGTGTTGGCGTCACCGTGCACGATCTGGTGGGTCAGGCTGACATCGGCCTTCAGCTGTTCGGATGAATTCTTGATGTCCTGGTCTACGCTCATGCTCGGAGTCCTAAATCAGTTGTGGCCATTCGGTATTCACAAAGGTGTGCAGGGGTTCATCGAACCCGCCGGCGGTGATGCCCATCAGGGCGAGGATCGCCCCGTCCAGCTGGTCGTCCGGCAGGATGACCGGGTCAACCATGTGCAGTGTCGCGGTGATTTCGTAGCGGCCTGCATTGGCGGGGGTGATGGTCAGGCCGCTGGCAAAGCGGGCATTGTGCGCCACCAGTCCCTCCGGCCCCGGAAGATTTATGGAAAAATAGCGACCGCTGGCGGTGCGGTGGAACTGCTCCAGCGTCGTGCGCCCGGTGCCGTCCACTTTCCAGCAGGCGGTGTAACTCTGGCGTCGGTCACGCACCCGCCGGCGGACACGAGAACCGGCGTCGAAACCGATCCGCTTGTGTTCCCCTTGGGGGGCTTCGCTGAAGTTGCTCCGGCACGGGTCGCCGATCTCAGGAAACTGCATAATCGATCTCTACCGTGGCCGTCACAGCACGGTTCGCGCCATCCATGCTGCAGCTGTAGTTTCCGATGAATCGGGCCAACCCTTCACGGCCATCCCAGCCAACACTGAACCAGCCTGCGCCGTCGTCAAGCCGCCAGCGGTGCCAGCTGACAAACACCTGCCACTGCGGTTCCGTGAACAGCCAGTTCACCTGTACCGTCTGCCGGTGGTTGGGGTCGATGATCCGTTCCTGCAGCGCCACCGCGCCATCGCTCTGGATGCGGCCCTCGGCGGTCTCGAACGCGCTGCCCAGTTTGGGGTCGGGCATGCCTCCCGGCCAGTGTGCCTGTACCATCAGTAGCCTTTTCTGGTCAGTCCGAACTGTTGCTGGATGGCCGTTGAGACACCTTGCCCCCGGGCAATGTCACCGTTCACGGTGCTGCGGATCTTCTGCTCGATGTAGATATCCAGCTGCTTCATGCCGTCGGCGCTGGTGCTGCTGCGGGTACTGACGTCGTACTCCGAAGCATTGCTGTTGTAGACGTTGACGATCACATTGCCTCCAAGTTTGTCCGATGCCGTGACCCGTCCGGCGGTACCGGCGGTGAACAGTTCGGGGCCGCGCTCGCCCACAAGGTAGGTCGACCCCGCATTCACGGGGCCACCTGCCGCACGGGTGCCGGCCACGGCCGCGCCGCCAGTACCGCCTGTGCCGCCGGTACCGTTCCCGAACAGCCCCAGCGAGTTGGCGATGGGCGCCACGATCTGCGACTGGATCGCAATCCGCAGCAGGTCATTGATGATGCTGTCCGCCAGCCGGGCGAAATCCATTTCTCCCTTGGTCACCATGTCCGCCAGCGCATCCCCGAAACTGGTGGTCCATCCCGTGGCCGCCTGTTCCAGGTTGGCGCTGGTGTTGCCGATGCGTGTGAGGTAGTTGTTCCAGGCCGATTCCGCCGTTTTGGTACCGCTCTTGCTGGTTTCTCCGGCCTCAACGGCAATCACCCCCAGTTCCTGCAGGGTGTTACCGTAAGTTTTGGTTTCTGCGGTCGCCTTGGCCGTGGCCTGGCTGGTCGCCTTCCACTGGTCGGTGATCTGCTTGACCGCGCCACCGCCGTCGAATACCGCCACCATCTGCGTGGCGAGTTTGTTCGAGGTGGTGATGACATCGTCCAGCGCTTCCTTCGACTCGTCACGCAACTTCACCACGGCACGGGACAGGCTTTCCGACATCTCCATTTCGACGCCGGGCAGACTGTTCAGGAAAGCCTTGATGTTGTATTCCAGTGCGTACAGCGCCTCGACACCAAACCGCGCCGCCGAGATCGCCCCAAGCTTCACCACGTTCCAGCCGTTCTGGAGCGACAGCAGGCCGGTGTAAACCACGTCCAGACCGGTGACGATGGCGTCCGCCGCTTTTGTCGCCACCTCGCCCATGCCGCCGGCATTGATGGTGGCTTTCAGGAATTCGTTGGAAACCCCCTCGACGATCGGGGCCAGCTCGGCGGTCAGCTGCCGCGCAAAGCCCTGGCTGGCAAGACCTGCCCGGTAAAAGGCGTCATTGGCCTGTTCCACCTGCGCCGCATCGACACGATCCAGCGCCACGCCCAGCAGTTCCGCCTCGCGCATCATGGCAGCAATGCCTTCGGAACCGGCATCCAGCGTGTTCAGCAGCGCCGCCCCTTCGCCCTCAAACAGCTGGATGGCCGTGCGCACCTGGTCGGAACGGTTCTCCAGTTGCTGCATGGCGTCGGCGATCACCATGAACTGTTCTTCCGGCGCCAGCTGGTTCAGCGCCTGTGCCGACAGACCAAGCCGCTCCAGTGCTTCCGCCGCCTCGCCGGTGCCTTCCTTCGCCTCGGAGATACGCTCCACCATGCCCTGCAGGGAATCCTGCATGCGGTCGGCACTGACGCCGGTCAGTTCCCCGGCATGCTGCAGACCTGCCAGCGCCTCGGTGGTAATGCCGATACGGTCGGCGAACTTGGTCTGCTGGTCAATGCCCTGGGCGGTGACGGTGTACAGCGCCGCCAGTCCCGTGGCAGCCGTTACGCCCAGTCCGGCAATGGCGGTCGCCGCCGTGCCAACGCTGGCGCTGACCTTCTCCGACCAGTTTTTTGTGGTTGCTGTCGCCTTGTCCAGCTCCTTGCGGAAACTGGAGGACTCGGCGATCAGGTCAACCGTCAGTTTGGCAATGGTGGTCATAGGCTTTCGCTTAATTCAGCACACGCCGCATCATGGCGTAATCGTGGTCGGCGGTGTCCGCAGGGGTTTGGGTGTCGTCTCCGGCACCGGATTCCAGCGCATAGAACGCCAGCCATTCGGTGTATTCCGAGGTGGTCAGGGAATGTTCCAGCTCCGTCACCGTTCGCCCGAGATCCCGCGCAATACGGAACAGGACGCGCCGGTGCGGGGCGGCGGTCAGTCTTTTTTTGCCTCGTCGACTGCCTCCTCGTGCAGTCCGGCGCGGGTGAGCGCATCCTTGTAGATGTGCAGAATGGTATCGGTGCCCTGGGTCCGCAGCAGGCTTTCCACCTGTTCCTCGGTGGGTTCCTCACCCAGCATCGCCCATGCGCCGATCCTGGCGCAGAATCGCGGACCCGCCTTGCCGTTGGCGGCTGCCTGGTGAACATCATCCATGACGGCGGCGGGCAGGTCATGCAGCCGGTAGGGTCGCCCGTCCGGCAGAAAACCCGTCCATGCCTTGAACGGGGTGGGTCGACCGATCAGGTCGGCAAAGCTCAGTGGCGTGTTATTGCTCTTGTCGGGCATGTCCGTTCCTTACGCTGACACGGTCCAGGTGGTATCCCCTGACTGTTTGCCGAACACGGTCACAGTCACGGCCTCGTTGTTGGTGGGTTCGTTGACCTGGTACCCGGACAGCACCAGCGAAAAACTGCCGGTTCGTCCCGTGGAGAATGTCACCTTCATGCTGACGGTCTCGCCATTGCGTGCAGCGGTCAGGAACTTCTCCTGGTCGGTGTCGCCGGGGACATCGTTCAGGGTGATCTCCTTGTCCGGCGGGGTTTTCATTCCGCCGATGTAGGTGCGGGTGGTGGCGGAGATCGGCGTGGTTTCCACGAACTCGCCCTGCTCGCCTGTCGCGCCGATGGCGGTGGCGTTGGCCAGTTCAATGAAGGTGCCGCTGTTGGCCGGGTCTTCAAAGGACAAGACAGTCCCTGCGCCCAGTCGGGCGGTGGTTGATGCTGCCATGGGAGGTTCCTGTGGTTGTGGTCAGTAGTGGACGGTGTAATTCAGCACCAGCTGGGCGAACTGCTGTTCATCGTCGTTCGGGTATTCAAAGCCTGCCAGTCTCAAGCCGCGCACCAGTCCGCCCAGTGTCGGGTCGCCGGCGAGTTGCTGCTGGATATCTTCCGCCATGGCGTCCAGGTCGTCGTCATCGGAGTAGATGTTGCCGTAAATGCAGACGGACAGCGTGGCCACGGTAAACTGGCTCAGTCCGTTCTCGGAGATATCACCGGAGGCGAGATAGATCGTGACGAACTGGTCCAGCCCGGTGGCGTCCACCATCCGGCGGCAGTAGACCGGCGCGGCGGTCACCGCTTCGGTCAGCACCTTCACGGCCTGCCGGATCTGCTTACGACTTGTCGGCATATTTCTGCAACCTGTATTTCAGCTCGTGTTCCAGTAGTGCGGGGTATTTCTGGCGCATGATCTCGGCGGCACGTCTGGGCAGGTACCGATCCACGAAGGGGGCTATCTTGACCACGATCACCTCGACCGGATACCGCTTGGCCCCCTTGCGCCGCATGATCTGCCACTGTCCGGTCTTGCGGATCTTGTTGACGAAGGCGTCCGGATACGTCCTGCCGCCAGCCTTGATGCCGCGCACCTGCCCCTTTCGGGTTCTGGCCGTGCTGACCGTTCCCAGGCTTATAGCCGGAATATTGCGCCGGTATCCCGTGATCCTGCCGATCCGCTGGTCACGGGAAATTTTCACCTTGGTGTAAATCCGCTTGCGGATGTGCTTCTGGGGAATCTTCGCCTCACCTGCCACATCCTTCACCACACGGGTCTTGATCTGTCCGGCAGTCTTGCGGAGTGCGGCATAGTCGGATTTCGTGACCGCACGCTTGCTGATGTCACTGAGCTTTCGCGCCAGCTTCCGCACATCACGGTTCAGCGCTGGCTGACTCATAGCTGCTCCGGCATGTCGACGTTCACCACATGGTGCAGCGGCGCATAACTGTCATCGGTGAACCCGGTGTAATCTACGGCGGCGTTGACCGTGACGATGCTGCCGTCACTTTCCAGCTTACGCAGGACTTTCCAGAATTTGCCGGTTGCGTCCCGTATCCGGTCATCGTGTTTCGGATCCGGCACGTCAGCCGACAGCAGGGTGATCACCACGCCACCACTGATGATATCCGTGTATTCGGTGTAGAACTGGATGTCATGGTCAATGATGGCGTGTGTCGGTTTTGATCCTGCGGGGCCGACCGGGTAATAGGTCACCGGCTCACCAAACGCCAGCACCAGGCTGGCGTCCATGGCGGCGACCTGTTGCATGAAACCCATCGGGCTACTTCTTGCCCCGACTGGTCGCGGCATTCTTGCTGTCCATGGTCTGATCCGACTCGGGTTCTACCATGCGATCGGTGTAGGTGGCTCGGCCGATGGTGGTCAGGGTGTGGGCGTCACGGCGGGATAGTTCCACTTCCTTGCCTTTCTTCTGGAATTCACCATTGGCAACGGTGTCACGCATGATCTTTACCTTCACTTTGTCTGTCATGGTCGTCTGTCCGGTGAGTGAATGGACCGGGGCCGAAGCCCCGAAGCCTGTCAGTCGCTTAGGCGCTGACCGCCTTGACGAACGACTGCGGACGCTTGATGACGATGTCGACGTCCTGGAAGACACGCATCACCAGACCGCCGCTGGCCGCCTTGGTGGCCTTGTCGGGCATGACATCCAGCACACCCCACATGCCGATGGCGACGTCGGCGAAGTTGCCGAACATCAGGTCAGTGGCCGCCAGACCGTTCTTGCGGTAGGCGTTGTAACCGTTGACCATGTTGTTCTCCATGAGCATCAGGCCGGAACCGGCGTCACGGGGCTTGCTCTTGCAGTGGCCGATCACGTTGGAATGGCCGACATACGCGAGGCTACCCACCAGGGCATCATCGGTGGCCGCTTCGGTCTCGAACTGCACCAGCTCCGCCCAAGTTGGCTTGCCTGGAGAGGTGAGTGTCACTGTGGAAATACCGGTGCTCTTCAGGATGCCGGTCGGACCCTTGGCAGCGCCGACAAAACCGGCGTTGTCGATAGCCATGGCCGCGCCCAGCTGCAACTGGCGCATCAACATGGCTTCAACCGATGGCGCGGACTGCAGCAACAGGCGACGGGTGACAGGTACCGCACCGGCCACGGTCTTCGGGCTGAGTTCCACGGTACGGGTCGGGATGGTGCTGTCGGTGCCGTCTTCGCCTTCGTTGATCCAGTAGAAGGTGCCGTCACCGTCAGTGGCGGGGATATCCACGTTACCCACCAGACCGGGGAGAACATCCGCGCCCAGCTGCATCAGCAGGGTCTGGCCGCGCAGGGCATCGATGAAGCTGCCGGCCAGGTGGTCTGTGCCCACCAGTTCGGCACCGGTGTTCGCGCCGCCGGTGGTCATGTCCCGCTGCTGCACATCGTAGGGGATATAGAAACCACGGGCGTCTTTGCCCAGCTTGTCCGCCACGGCGAGGGAGGCTTCCAGTTCCAGCTCCGCCCCTCTCCAGTCGCCGGACTGGCAGGCACGCAGGGCTTTCATCAGGCTGTAGTTCTGGACTTCCTGACGGCTCATGTCGATGCTGGTGACCGGCTTTGCCTCGCTGCGCTGCTCGCTGTTGAGCTGGTCCAGCACGATGCCACGGAATGCATCCAGGCTGGTGCCGTCGTTAATGGCCTTTTCGGCAGCGTCGGTCAGGTCGTACTTACGGCCGAGGGTGTTGATCCCGGTAATACGGGCGCGTTCACCGGCCAGCAGTTCGTCTTTGTTCGTCTGGACCGCCGGGGGTGTGGTTTCGGTAGGCATGGTGCGTTCTTCCTTTGAAGGTTGCTGTTCGGGTTCCGGCTCCGGATCAGGCTCGTTCACCGTGATGGTGTTCTGTTCACCGTCAACGGATCGGGCCACGCCCACGGTGGGGTCGGCCGGTACTGCTACAAATGAGATTTCAAACGGCTCCCAGTCCGTCGCCCGGTAGTCGTCGCCATCGTCCCCGGTGCGTTCCAGGGTGAGTTCATGGATGCGATACCCGACGCTGATGTGTCTGAGGATGCCGTCTTTCACGTCGTTGAATTTCTCGACAGCCAGTGCACTGTTACCAAAGCGCACCGTGGCCCGCCCCCGGCGGTCACCGTCGATGGTTACTGACTCGACCACGCCGACGTGTTCACGGTGGTCGTGTCCTACCAGGACCGCCCCGCCATTTTCCAGCCTGCCCAGCCGGATGGATGTCGGGGAATGGTCAAGGATTTCTCTGCCAAACCAGCGCTCAACAGGCTCTTCCGAAGAGAACGCAACCTCGATGGTGCGGGCGTCTTCGTTGATGGCCTCACGCTGGAGCGTAATCGACCGCTCAAGCGGTCCCGCCTGAATCTTGCGGGTTGTCATCGTCTTGCTCCTGTGGAGGGGGTTCGGGTTCGTTAGTCTGTGCAGGGGTCAGGATGCCCATGGCCTCAAGGCGTTTTTCTTCCTCGGCAATCTCGGCAAACACTTCGTCCGGATCGCCGCCCTGCTCGCGGATGATCTGGCTGCGGGTCGTGATCCGAAGCGCCACCGCTTTCTCATGGGCGGTGAGCTCCTTGGCCGGATCCACCCACTTCCACCGCCTGCCCTGGAACACGGACTGCCGGTAGTAATCGATCCCCCGGTTAATGGGCATCGGTGGCTTGTTACGCCGTGGGATGGTGATGGTGCCGAGGTCGTATTGCAGTTCCAGCCATTCATCGAAGATCAGGCGGATCACGTTGCGGATCAGCCAGCCCTGCAGACTTATCCAGACCTCGCGGGTTTCCAGCATCCCGACACGGGCGGAGGAATAGTTCACGTCGCTCATGTCGTTGGCGAATGTGTTGTAATCCACACCGAGTCCGGAGCTGATGCCGCGCAGGCATTGCTTCATGAAGTTGCCGAACTCGCCGGTGGGATACTTCGGATCAAACTGCTGGAACTCCAGCCCACCGATGTTCCGGAACATGCCGGGCTCGGCTTCCATCTCGAAACCGTCGTCGGTCTCTTCGTCACCTTCGTACTGGTCACCGGTCTGTGACTTGAAGAATCCCATCTGGCTGGCGCCGATCCGTGCCGCCACCAGTGCCGCATCCTCATAAGCGCCCAACATCTTCAACCGCTGCAGGCCGGTGGAAATCCACGGGATACCGCGCTTCTGGTCGACGAAGTCGGTCAGATAGGCATGGATAATCTGATCTGCCGGTACCCGGGTGTAATGCTTCTGGTTGTAGTAATTCAGATAGGTCTGGCTGGTCTTGCCCGGTTGTTGCAGGTGGTACGCCACCGGACGTCCGCTGTCGTCGATCTCGATGGCGTGTATGATCCGGTTGCCCTTGTATTCACCCACGTAGGCAACATCCAGCAATTCCGGATCAATCAGTTCCAGCCGGTAAGCGAACTTTCCGCCCCGGTGCTTACGGATCAACACCTCACCGTCACCGGCAATGGTGGACATCAAAACGTTTTGAAAATCAATCCAGTGCAGCCGACCCTTAAAGTCACACTGCTTCTGCCATTCCTTCCAGGCGGATTCGATCGCACCGCGCACCAGCGTATCCGGCTGGCCCTTGTCGTCCACCACCTTGCTCTGCAGCACCACCCCTTCCGCACCGATGACATTGGTCTTCACCATGCCGATAAACTTACGGGCGTAGTCGTTGTTGTAGCGCTGCTCCCGTGCACGGGCACGCAGGATTTTCAGGTTATGGAAAATCAGGTTGTCTGGTGTCTGGCTGGTGCTCGTCCAGCCACCGTTGAGCCGGTCTTCCAGCGACGCATTAAAGTTGCGCGCCAGCATCTTGCCGTTACCGCTGTTTCTTGGCAGCAACGGACGACGGTCGGCAACAACGTCCGACCGGACCGGCTCTGGCTTTTTCTTACGGAATGGCCACATCAGAAACGCACCCGGATCGGTTGGTATTTGGCTCGCCCGGCTTCTTTCGCTTCCAGTCCTTCCAGCTCGTTGTCGTAACGCTTGCGCAGGGCGTCCAGCTCTTCCAGGCTGTAACGCTGCAGGCTTCGGCCGTTGATGGTCATGTTGCTGCCACCACTGGCGATGTCACCGGCAATACGGGCATCTATGGCGTTAAGGATCTGCTCCAGCCACGCCTTGCGTTTTGTCTGTCTTTCACTCAGCGCCATGAGTTGGCAAAGCCTCCGGAGCGTCGGCGGGGGCTTCTGGCCCTCTTCCGCTCGGCATTGATCTGTTGGGAAACGGTCGGTTCAGGGGCTGGTTCCGTGTCTTCCTGCGGCTGCAGTCGTTTGGCCAGCGCCGTAAAGTTCGGGTTCAGGATGTACAATGCGGCGGTGTTGTAGACCGCAAGGTCAAAGGCTTCGTTACGCGCCCGGAGCTTTTTCCACTTGCGTACCGGTCGCCCCTGGACGAATGAGGTCACGCACTGCTCGGCGGTGAGCTGCATGAAATACTCTTCGTCAAAGCCGTCGCGGATCGGAAAGTGCACATACCCCGCGCCGGGCTCGCACACTTTCAGGCGAGCCAGAACGATCTCTTTCGCTGTGTCGGTGCCTACGGTGAACAGCTGCACCTTGCCAAGGTTCGACCGGCTGGGTCTGCCCACGATCGGCATCCCCGCGCCACCCTTGCCCTTGATGGCGTACACCCGCCTGCCCTCACGGGGCCGGACGAATTTGTACACCTCCTGGGTGAAGTGACCGCCGGAGTCGATGACGGTACAGGCGATGTTCAGCCGTGCGCCGCTGGCGTGTTCGTAGGTGGTACCGAGAAAATCCGACAGCTGCTGCCAGATCTCGGGACGGGACGGGTCACCACGGAGGATGCGCAGTTCAATGCGCCAGTTCTCTTCCCCTTCGCCCCAGCCTTCCACCTCAATCTCGAAGCGGTCGTCCTGCACGTCCACCGCGCAGGTCAGCACCACGGCACCCTCGGGGACATCGTGGCGGTAATGTTCACGACGCTGGTAGAGGACGTGGTGTTCAACCCCGTCGCCCTCTTCTTCCCACGTTTCACCGAGGGACGTGTTCACCCAGACTTTCAGGGTGTCCGGCGTCTTCTTCGCCTCTTTGAAGTCGGCAATCACCTGTTCCCACCGTCGCCACGGTGAGACCAGTTCGTTCAGGTGGAAACCACGACAGGTGTTGTGTTCAGCCTGTGCGATCCAGAGCCCGACACCTGCCAGCCATTGATGCTGCTCTGACAATGCGCCGCACCGGTTGCAGGCATGGCAGCCGGTGTCGAAGTCAATCTGCGACCAGGTCAGCGGTTGGTAATGACCGCATTCCGGACAGGGCAACTGATACTGTTCCTGTGTCGAATCGGCATACAGCGCCTCGATGCGGGACGCGCCCTTCACCGTCGGCGTCGAAACCGCCAGGATCTTCTTGTTCCAGAAGGTCGTGGTTCGTTTCTTCGCCAGGTTGAACGGGTCACCTTCGGTACCGGCGGAAGCGGGAAATCGGTCAACTTCGTCCGCCAGCAGGATCCGGATCGGGCGCGACGCCAGCGACGACGGCGAGTTGGCGCCGGCCATGGTGATATGGCCACCGGGAAAACTCTTGTGCAGGATGGTGTTGCCTGAGTCCCGCGCCTTGCTGTCACTGATCTTGCCGCGCAAGGGCGGTGTATCCCGCACCATCGGTGCCAGCCGGTCCTTGCTGAAGGCCTGCGCCATTTCCAGTGTCGGTTGCAACAGCAGGATCGGTGCCGGATCGTAATCGGCAAAATAACCGATCGTGTTCAGCAGTAGCTCGGTCTTGCCCACCTGGGCGGACGACATCACCACCACCATCTCGCAGGATGGATCGTTGACGGCGTCGAGGATGTCTCTCTGGTACGGTGCCCGGCTGGTCTTCCATCGACCGGGTTCGGCGCTGGCCTCACTGGAAAGACGACGGTTTTCGTCAGCCCATTCGGAAACAGTCAGGTCAGGCGGCGGCGCTGCCATCTGCGCCGCATGGCGCAACAGGTTCGATACCGTAATGCTCGGGGTCATAATCCGCCAGTTCTGCCAATGCCTCGAACAGGTGTTCCTTCAGGCAATCCTGTATCTGGTTCAGGTCACTCAGGGTGATGAACTGGTGAGCCGCTTTCGTGGGGATACTCAGCACCTTGGCGCGGAATGCCGCCACGAAATCAACCCACGCACTTTCGACCACGTCCGCAGGAATCAACCGGCCCCGCTTCACTTCCTCATCCAGCCCCGCGATGTTTGCCTGGTGATGGGTGAGCCGTGCGCGTTCCTTTTCGTAATCAAACCAGTCACCCATGTCGCCACCGTGGTCAGCGATCCGGCGCTCGATCTCGCGGCTGATCATCCACTGGATAATCTCTTCGGTGTCGTACAGGTTGGCTGTCCCGTTTGCCCCATCGGATGAAATGGGCATGCCGTTTTTTTGCCAGGTCGTCAGCGTTTGCTGACTCTTTCCCACTATTTCAGCGAGCTCCCTTTTATTAACTACTTTACCCATTGGTACGTTAGACCCAGCAAGCAAGTTCCTATAGTGCCCTGTGACTAGCCAAACCTCGCGAGTCCGCCCACCCACAAGGTTTCGGGCTGGGAAGGACCCGCGAGGGCTGGCCAGTGATGGAGTGGTGCAGCGATTCACCCCGCTGCCGGGCACGTGTTGTCTTCGGCTGACTGATTGCATTAACGGGTCGCCACTCCGAACTGATGCTGCCTCCGGGGCTACATGCGCGTGCGTTGCTGTCACATGCCCTGCCTGCTGGTGACATGGCGGCAGGGTGACCACGGCTGCCTGTTACTCGTTAGGCAGCTTGCTTAAAACCTTGAGGACATTGGCGTTCACATCCTGCACTTCGGAACGCATGTCTCGGATATCTTCCCTGACCTGATCCTTGAAGCGGGTCAGCTCTTCCTTGGCGTGCTGGTCAGTAATCTTCAGGGACTCGATGTCCTTGCGGTTGCTGTTGATCTGCACCTGTGTGGCGGTATAGGCACCGGCCACGGCAATGACGAATATCAACGCCTGCAGGATTGATCCCAGGTTGATGGTCGGGTCGTACTTTGCGACGCTGTGGTGATGCTTATCATCCATCGCCGTCTTGTCTGAGCATTGAGCCATAAAAGAACTGCAGTATTGTGGCGATGATCGTACCCAGCACAAAACCCAGCACGGTGTCAGCAAACCGCTGATTGCTTTCCGGAATCGGGTACATCACGGCAATGAAAATAAATGCAGAGGCGACCACCGACCAGAACCAGGCAAAGTTATAAATAAACCGCTTGGATCGGGTATCACCCTGCGCCAGTGCGGCCTTTTGCATCTCCCTGGCACTGTTACGATCCTCGACCGCGAGCCGTTCCAGCTCCGTGCGCTGCTGCAGTAATGCCAGCCGCAGCTGCGCTTTCAGGCTGTTCTGCTGCTCCAGCCGCTGGGATATCTTGCCCGGGTCGCTTTCCCCTGTGATGGTTTCAGCGATGTCGACCACATGCTCTGCAACTGCTGCCCCTTTGTCGCCATTGATCAGCTGCCCGATCTTACGGTCAAGGCCGGTCAGCTTCAGGATGGATGAAGCGGCAGAAATCAGGGCAATCGGTTCCATCAATAAACCCACATGGCTGAACGTTTGTCGGGATCAACATCAACATGAACGAACGTTTTGGCAATGCCGATTCTGCGAAACCCAGCATTCACCAGACCACGGACAATCTGTTCACGCTGGTGATCGTCACGCGCCGCAATATCCACCGCATAGCCTTTGATATGGCTTGAGGTTGGGCTACCGCCAACATTGGTGTTGTGGGCTTCGCATCGAACCGCACTGGTAACGGTGAAGGGAACACCTGCAATCTTCCTGGCCTGATCAAGATGCACCAGAAGGCCAGCATCCATGTACTCAAACCCAAGACCGCAGCGTCCACACCGGCACCTGAATTCTTTTGGAGTGAAGTGATTCATAAAAGAAAAAGCCCGATGTGTGAACACCGGGCGAAACATACCCAAGAAGTAGTTCTGCAATGCAACCGGACACAAAAAAACCCGCCTCTGGAGGAAAGCGGGTTTTTTTGCATCATGGTTCTAGCGTATGTTTTTTTGTCGGGTTTTGCAACGTTATATCGTTGCTGCATGGTCTTGCAGTACTTAGGGCTCATCCATTACGATTTCACCGATTCGCCGATAAACAGATTCCTTGAATGGAGTGATGAAATCAGGTGTTTTTTTCATCAGCTGTTCTTTTTCATCCATCAACTTCCGGATTGCTTTAGCGTTTTCCTTGATCTGTTTATGGACAGCCGCCAGTTCATCCTTGTGTTTTTCGTACAGTGCGATGCACTCGTCTGCTGTTGTGCAGGCATCCAGTTGTTCATACAGTGTTTTTTCTTCTTTTCTCGATATACCCATCAGTCATCTTCTCCTGTTTCTGGTTTATCAGGTAACGATGGTTCTTCTATTTCAGCCCATAGATCGGGGGGTTCTCCCGCCGATTCATAGCAATCCCAATAAAGTGTGCAGTCATCACCTTGACCTCCCCGCCGATAAGATCCTTCACAATAAAGCCACTCTTCAAACTCTTCCCACCAAACGGCACACAGGACGGGCTTGCTGATAGCACACTTGGTATCAGAATCTACGGGGATCAACTCAGGCAACACTTCTGATGGCTTGTTCCACTTCATCATCCACACACCTGTTACGATTTTCAGAACGGAATGTCATCATCAAACGAATCATCAAAACCACCAGCAACTTGTGCAGCCGGTGGTTGTTTCTGGCTGCTTCCGCTGGCCTGCTGGTACTGCTTCGCGCCGTCGGATCGGCCGGCCTGCGGCTGGTAGGCACTGGCCTGTTGATCCGCACGGCTCTGTGCCCCGCCATCATTCTGGCCTGACAGCATCTGCATCTGGCCGTTGATATCGACTACAACCTCTGTCGTGTAGCGATCCTGTCCCTGCTGGTCCTGCCATTTGCGGGTTTGCAGCTTGCCCTCGATATAGACCTTCGCCCCTTTGTGCAGGTACTGCCCGGCGATCTCCGCCACCTTGCCGAACAGCACAATCCTGTGCCATTCCGTGCGCTCCACCGGCTGGCCGGTGTTCTTGTCCTTCCAGCTTTCACTGGTTGCCAGACTGAGGTTTGCCACTGCATTACCGTTGGGGGTGTAACGCACGTCCGGAGCGTCGCCCAGGTTGCCGATCAGAATGACCTTGTTCACGCCTCGCGCCATGTTTTGTCCCTTAGCTGTAGTCGTATTCCATGAACCAGTATTCCGGTTCACCGTATTGGTTGCTGATGACCGAATGACGGCGGCGGATTTCTGCGAACACCGTCCCGTCACCGGTCTTGAACGTGATCAATGCCGGAGATTGTGACTCGTCACGCATGACGCCTGTCGCATTTTCCATCCTCTGCCGGAATTCGGTTTCATCCACTTGTTCCAGTGGCAGTTTGTTCACGTTGGCCATAGAGGGCGTTTGCCAGCTCCTGTTCTTTACGGTCATAGAGTTTGCGCTGCAGGTGGCCGAGAACGATCTGCTCCCAGCCGTACAGCAGCGGCAGGCATTTGGTGTAAAAGGGTTGCCACTTCTCCAGCCAGCTCTCTACGTGCAGGTTCACGAACTTTGCCTGCTCACGGGCAGAGTGTTCCTTGCGGCCGGAGCCGTTGCAGCCGCGACAGGGACGGTACTGGTAGAGCCCGGTCCCCTTGCAGGTGCGGCAGCGGTTTTCACGGTGGATCTCGTCCACCAGCAGACGGGCCAACTGGTGCAGGGTCGAACAGAGATTGCGCTGTTTGTCGTTGAGCGGTGAGGCCTTACCCTTGTGCCAGCATTCCAGGTAAACGGCCATCAGCCTGAACCGTTCCTCGGTGATCACCTTTTTCTCGAGCGCGAGATTCCCGATGGCCGCGAACACGTACCGCTCCAGCACATCCAGTACGGAGCGATCACCTGAATATTTATACAGTCCTAAATAATACGGCCCCGGCTCACATCCCGCCAGCCCGGCGGCGATATCCTCCGGCGTCAGGTCGGCAATGCCACCCACGCCTGTGTCAAACCTCACGGTCTTAACCTTCAGTTTTGCCAGCGCCTGCTCCGCTCTCATGGTTGTTTCAGCTCCGGTCTGTTATGCCGTTTGTCCCTGCCTTTCTGCAGAGCGTTGTACTGTTCGATGAATGTCCGTGCTTTCGCCAGTTCCTGCTGCAGTGTCCTGCCCTGCTCTCTGGCATGGCGCAGGCGTATCAGCAGCTGACGGATCACCGTGTCAGGCTCCAGCGCCTTGCCGGTGGCCTTGTCCACCATGCCCAGCCCGTTGCAGGTATTGCAGAGCCAGCGGGAGAAGATTTGTTTTACCTCTCCTTCCCCCTGGCACTCCACGCATTGCTGCAACGGGATCACCTGCCCCGGATCGCTCCGGTTTCGCATCAGTAGACCCTGTCCCGTTCTTCTATGGTGCGGTTGTCAGGCAGTGACAGGTACCACTCAAATTCCTTTTTGATGGCCTCAAAGCCTTTGCAGACCACGGCGCGGAATCGCTGGGCGCGCAACCGGTCGATCCATTCACGCTGTTCCTTGCTGACTACCGAATCCTTTGGCGGTGTGGCCTTGAACTCCACCACCAGCCCGGAATAACAGCCCCGGCCTTCCATGTAGAACACGTCCGGCACACCACGTTTCACCCCCATGCGCTTGAGCTTGGCGCCGGTGACCTTGTTCCGGTGGCCGCCATTAGGCGGATGGAACAGATAGACGAACCGTGTCGGGTGCCGGCAGCGCATCCAGTTCATGAAGGCGGTCAGCTCGTTGTCTTCGTACTCGGTCGGCTTCTTTCGGGCCGTCTTTGGCCTCGGTTTGGTCTTGATCACTGTCATCAGATACTGGTCATTGCCTGGATGATCATCAGCACGATGAAGGCGGCCAGCATCAGGCTCGCCCATCGCTCCCGTCGTTGTTCACGCCTGTCCTGCACGCCGCCGATCATGTCGGGCCACCTCGCGCTTTGCCATGTCGATGAAGGACAGCACTTCCTGCAGCTGGTACAGGAACTTGCCGGTCGGCTGTCGTTTGGCTTCCGGCAGGCCGGGAATGCGGGTCAGGTTGCTGGGTGAACGTCCCATGAGTGCGGCTACCTCTGCACGTTGGAGTAAATATTTTCCTGGCATCTTGCGGTACTGGCGCTCGGCGGCGGTGTCCATGTCGTTCAGGACGCCCCGCCAGCGGTTAATGGTCACCAGGCTGACAGCCGGTTTGTTGTTGAAGGTTCCCGCCTTTCGACGAATCATGATGTCCCGCTTGTCGATGCTGCCGCCGTTGGCAATAAACCGCGCCACGTCCTGCTCTATCTCTTTGCGGTGCTGCGCCTTGATCACCGGATTGATGCTCTGCAGGGCCAGCTCCAGTGCGTCGGGCTTGTGAAAATATCCGTCCATCACTCGTTCGCTCCCAGGGTCACCATTAACATTCCCGCCATGGCCACCAGTACCGCAGTGGCGTTGACGATTGTGGTTATCTGCTCAGGGCTCACAGGGCGGCCCTCATGCGTGACATAAAATCGCCGTGTCTCATCTTGTCCGGGATGCCCATTGCGTTGAGTTCCTTCTGGCGCAACATGGCGGCATAGCGTTCCTGCTTCTCGGCCTGCGGGATGTTCTGGTAATCGGGCAGTGCCTGGTGCTTCAGCTCGTCCGCCACATTGGTTCCGTTCAGTACCCGCTCGACGGTGGTCGTGTAGTGCTCCTCGAATGCTGCACGGGTGTCGTCCAACCGTTCGCCGGTGCGGATCCGATGCCATCCGGTCAGGCTCGCCACCTTCGGAACAATCCCGTTACTCCACTGCCAGCGCTCGATCTCGTGGCTGTGCTCGCAAGCCTCCTGCCATGCCATCTGAACACTGGGGATGCCGAGGTCACGGGCCGTGGTCATGCAAAAGTCACGGACAAACTCGGTTGGGTTTGGCATGAACTTCCGGTCGGACGTTCTCAGCTTCTCGATGCCGTCGCTGATCTGCCGTGTTGTCAGCCCTGCCCAGTGTTGCTGGTACTCACCCTTGGCCACACCCTGCAGATCAACTGATGGCCACGCCTTTCTCATCATCAGTGGCCAATACAGCTCGAACACCCTGAAAAGGTCAGTCGCCAGGGCTTCGGATTGTCTAGAGAACTGTGTCGTAGTCCTCGTCTGTGAAGGATTCGCGGCCGACATTGCCGAAGAACTGGGTGTGTGGATCTGCTGCGCCACTGTGGCCAGCGCCTGTTGTGCGGTTTTCATGACGGTTCTCCAGATGACGGGACTGGGCTCTCAGATACAGGGTGCTGAACTGCTGACGGAATTTCTTCGCGCTTTTGACGTTGGACTGCCAGAAGGCGTCGGTGTTGGCGAACTGCCAGACCTTGGCAATCAGGCGGGCGTCCTGCCCGTTCTTCACCAGCGCCTCACGCAGCAGGCGGATATCGTTCGCCCAGGCGTTGAGGTTGGCGGTCACGGTGATCGGGGTGATGCGGTTGATGTCGTCCAGCATGGTCTGGGCAAACCGGCGGTCACAATCCTCAAACCGGTAGCTGGCCTGACGCTTTGCCGGTGCCTTCGCGGTTTGTTTTTGTTGAACAGGCAGATCAGGGGTTTTATCAACCGTCTGCGTCGATGAAGCGTCAGCGTCGTCGACTAGAGTATTAATATTTGGTTTATTTCTTTTTCTTTTGTGGTTACCGGATACGGCGTGTTTATTACCGGATACATCACTCTTATTACCGTATCCGGTAATATCCTTACACAATCCGGTAACGGTATTTTCCACCACTTTTTGAGGCTGTTTCCGGCCTTTCCGCTTGCGGGTTTGCTCGGCTTTCAGCGGGTTCTCTTTCAGCCAGTTGCCGATCACGGTATTGATCGCCAGCTTCTGGTCATTGCCGTTGGTGGAACGGATCAGCATGTTGCGAGCCACCAGCCCCTTGATGACCAGGTGAACGTGAGTCTTGCCGATGCCGGTCAGTTCCGTGAACTGCGACAGCGCGATCCAGTCCGCTGACTTCTTGTAGCCGAAGGTCTTGCGGACCACTGCCAGCAGGATGCAGTACTCACGGCCAGACAGACGGTACTCCGCCTTCATCAGCTCCTCGATCAGTTCATTCGCAAGGCCGGTGTACCCGTCCTCCATGCGTGCCTTCTTCCGGCCTGCGCCGGTCTCGGTGTCGGTTTGCGCCGGTATTGGCGGAAACTGGTGAACCGTGCCCATTAGTTGCCCCCGCAGTACTGGCCAAACGTCCAGTTATCCGTCATAATGATTTCTCTATTGAAGAGTCTGTTCCCAAAAACACTCATCAATGCCCCCGAGAAGCCCGGTCGCCCGCCGGGCTTTTCACTTTCTGTCTTTCTCAACACTTTCTTGCCTGTTGTCCGCATCTGCAGACTGTTGTTCTGTACGACTGTCCTATACTGACAATCACACGCCCCCTGAATGTTCATGCCGCTTCACCGCTTTGGTGTTGGCTGGCGTATTCCCTGATTTCTTCAGCCTTTACTGCCCCGTTACTCAGACGCTCGATGGTTTTTGCACTTCTTGGAGGAATCACCCTTTCATGGGTTCCAGTAACCAACGGCCAGCGCAGAATGGTTTCGTGACGAATGCCAAGGCATACCGCAAGATCCTTAGTGGTTGCCTTACCCTTTCGAGGCCTGCCCCTGACGCTGACAGGAAGGTCGCCAAGAAAGTAACGACAGAGTTTTTCGTATGGCGAATTATCCATAGTTTTTCCTTAATTCATCAATCGTCATATTAAAAGCATATCGGACTCTTATCAACATCTTTAGTCATATTCGCGTTGTAATTGTGATCGGGTGATAAAATATGGGGGTTGTTCTGGAGGGCAAATGAACACTATTGGGGACAGACTGAAATACGCACGGGAAACTGCGCCTGGGCGATTAGGGCGTGACTACATGGTCACCCAAGGCGAGCTAGGGAAGGTTATGGAAGGAATAACCCAAACGGCCGTCTTCAAGATGGAGCAGAACAAAAACAAACGTGGCGAAGTCGGCGTTACCAAGCTGATGAAAGCTGCCGAGTTTTTGAAGGTGTCTTTTCTTTGGCTGGCCACGGGCAAAGGAACCATGGACGGCAGCGATGAGGAATTACTCTCGCCGTTCTATGGTGATGGCGGACTGCCTGTCTATCTGCCCCAGCATATCCGGAAAAGACTAGACGACAATATTCATTCCCGCCTGACCATCACCGACAAACTACAGAGCAGGGTGACTGACAAGGCCTTTTTTACGGTATGCACGGATGACGGACTAGCCCCCATGATCACCACCGGCGGACTGGTGCTGGTCGATCCAGGCTCACAGATGGTGCTGACCGATTACGTACTGACCAACATCAAGGATTCACCCTTTCCGGTTGTCCGTCAGATCGTCGCCAACCCGGAAGGCGGCTATCTTCTCAAGCCACTTAATCCGAACTATCCATCCATGCCACTGGAGGAATTGGCCGATCTGGTCGGCGTTGTGCTGGAGTTCCGTACCTGGCCAGACGCCAACCTCAGCTTTAAAGACCTGATACCGGACAACCGGCACGTCATCAAACCCAACGTGGTTCCATTCAATCTATAAATACCACCCGCACCACTTTCACAAAACGGCCGTCAGGTCGTTTTTTTTTGCACCTTTAACATCTTTTGATGTTTTTTGTTTGCGATTAAATACATCAATTGTTATATTTGATTCCGAGGGCAACAAACGGGCGAAACACCATGACCACCAGCACCACCATCCGCACTGAGCTGTTCGAGGCGCTGCCGAATCCCTGGCTGACACAACGGGAAACCGAAGTGCTGGCCCAGATCGCGCAGGGCAGGAAGCAGACGGAGCTGGCGGAGGTGCTGGGCGTCTCGGTGGAAACGGCACGGACATACATTGGGCGTGTAAGTCACAAGCTGGGGGTTTCTGACAAGGCGCATGCGGTCTGCACCGCGTTCTGCCTGGGCATCCTCAAACCCCTGTGCCTGTTGCTGGTTGTCACTCAGATCGTCGCGGCGCCGGCCAGCGACAACCCTTCCCGTCCGGTAAGGACCACGCCAAGGGTGGTGCGCGTTGTGCGCTCCGGCCGGAATATCCGTGAACTGGCGCCGCTGCGTGCGGCATGAATGAACTGATTTGGGAACAGACCATGGAACCTTGTGTCATCCGATACCCGTACTTCTCCGACGTGATGGCGGCCATCATCTGCCTGCACAAAAACGGACAGGTGTACCGCTGGAAGTGCAGCAAGCGCAACGGCATGTGGACGGCCACCATCATCAGCCAGTGTGAGGTGGCAGCATGAACAAGCCCCTGTTCAGCCTGGCAGGACGGGTGCTGACACTGTCGGCACAGTTGTCCTCAGAGTGGCGATACCATTCATCCGTCGTTTTCGATGGTCTTGACAACAGCATGCACGTCAGGGTTATGCCAACTACCGGCAGAATGTTTGAAGTTACCCACGAAGCCCGCATCGATCTTGGAAAGGACGACGCCGTCAGCAAGATCACAGGAACCCTTCGCAAGTTGAGAAGCCTTCTGAAAGCGGAGGAAGCAGCATGAAACATTTGCAAAAAATGCAGCTCATCATGGCACTGGTTGCAGCGATCAATGAGGCAGGCATAGCAGAAATGGTTTGCCATTTGTCAGGTTACAGGAATGGGAACTCAAGCCTTAATGTGTATGGCTGGGATCCTGCCCCGGGTGAGAAATATACCACTGAGAACAAGATCTACGACAAAGATGCTTTTCTACCAAGCGAAGAAGCACCTGAACAACTGGCCACCATCATCAGCGACCTTCAGGGCATGCTGACCAACGCGGAGGCTGCCGCATGAGCCGCACAACACAGAAAACCGTTCGGGCAGAGACGGAAAACTACGTGATCGAAACCGGAAGGCTCACCCGCAAGCAGGCAGAAGTGTTGCTGCTGTTGACGGAAGGCCTGTCAACGCCGGAGATCGCCGCCTACTTCTGCCGGGCACAACGCACGGTCATGCAGCATTGCGGGGCGCTCAAGGAAGCCATGGACGCCAGCAGCCTGACCGGCGCGATTGCTGATGCGATGACCCATGGCGAGATCACACCGAAGCAGAAGCCGGAACCGATTGCCAGCGATCAGCCACCGGTGTTCGTCCAGAGCCCACGCTATGTCGTGGTAGGCCGAACCTTCTCACCCCGACAGGCCAGCACCCTGGCATGGCTGGCGGAAGGTAAATCCTATCCCGCTATCGCCACCATCTTTGATGTGTCGCCCCGAACCGTCCATGTGTTCAGCAAGGATATTTTCAAAAAGCTGGCCACCAACAACAGCCGGACGGCGGTAGCCAAGGCCATGATGTCCGGCCTGCTGCTGCCGAAACAGGTGTTCATGCCATGAGCATCAACCCGATCGTCACCATCCTGCCCCAGCACGACTGGATGCCAGGGGGCGAACTGATGGCGCACTTCCGCCGACAGGAACGGCAGGACCGGATGCAGCAGCTGTCTGACCTGATCGAACACGGGCACGTGCTGCGCCGCCGGATCGTTGAGCATGGCGTCAGCGTGCCGGTATTCCGTAAACCCGAGCCCGTGCATGGGCAGATTGAACTGTTTTGACTGGAGGCCACCATGGCTGAGAACACCGCACACACCGCCAAGCCTGACCGCATCATCCGTCCTGATGAACTGATGCAGCGACTGGGCATCCGCGCACGCACCACCCTCTGGCGCTGGGAGAAGGAAGGACGCCTGCCGCCACGGGTGCAGATCGGCCCCAAGGCGGTCGGCTATCGGGAGTCTGATGTGAACCAGTGGATCGCTGACATGGAGACGGTTTGATCCATGACCCCAGAAGCAAAGCGCGAAGCCGCCAGAGATCGAAAGCGAAAGCAGCGCGAACGGGAGCGAGCCCACAAGGCAGCATGCGGCGCTCACACGATCAACTTTGAGCTTTACCAGGGCACTCGCGATTGCATGGACGACATGATGAAGGTCGGCGGCTTTGAGGAACAGGGCGAACTGATAACCCGGCTCCTGCACGGCGCACATCGTGTAATGCTGCGTGACAAGTCACGTTTTAACGAATTGCTCAAGGTGTGACATGGATAAATACCCATCACCCAGAAAGGCCGTGCCCGGGATCCGCTTCTTTGTCTGCGATGAGTGCGGCGAAATCTGGTGGGACAAGACACGCGACTGCCTGTCCCCCTCCGGCGACCACTGCCCGAACGATGACTGCGGAGATTTCACACGGCCAGTTGCGAACCACCCGCAACCGGTACCGACCACCGAATGAGGTTTGATATGAAGTGCAAAACCGCTGTCCTCTTAACCGCTGCCGGTCTCTGGATTGGTGAACAGGTGATTTGCATGGCTTTGGATGCAATGGTTCAGACCAGTATTAGCGGCTTTTGCCATTTTCATTGATTAGAAATCAATTATGTCAATTCAAAATGCAAAACCCATTGATGATCTGGAACTGTACGAACTGATCGTTGCGGCCTATCCGGAAAAGTTTGACGCCAATTCTGAGGACGATATCTGGGATGAGGTTCTGGAATGGGCTGAGGAAGAGTTCTGCGATATTGATGCGCTTTCACGGTTGCTCGGCAGACTACTGTATTTGACCTCGCCCATGCAGTCAGCCATCAGTGGTGAATATGTGCACTGCCTGGGCAAGGTGGATATCAAAGACGGGCAAGCAAACATGGTTGCGGCTGTTAGCCGACGGATTGCAGGGTAAAGCCATGACCACGAATAACCGTTACTGGGATGCATACCAGGCTGGCTTTGATCTTGGGACTGCCCTCTTAGAGGGTTCCAATATTTGCCTCAGAAATGAATTCGATCACTGGTACGCAAGATATTTTCCAGAGGGTTGCACACCAGAAGATGCAGCAAAACTGAGAGAGTTCAATCATGCTCTTGGTGAAGACAACCGCAGGCTTCGTGATCTTCTGGAAGATGCCTACAAACGTTTCAAGCAATACGGAATGGATGTTGACGATCACGCTCCATACCATCATCAAAAATTCATGGACGAAATGAAGTCAGCACTATTAGAGGAAAAAGAAAATGAACATTAGAGAAATGCTAGAAAACCATATCGAAGAAATGGAATGTCAATTGATTGGTTTGCAGGATGAAATCGACACACTAAAAACCAAGAAGGAAACAATTCATAAGGAAATGATCAGGCTTAAAACAAAGCTAAATAACATTTCTGATGATAGTAAATAATCCGCATGGCTAATCAGAAAACACAAAGGTAACAAAATGAAAGATCAACACAAGAAAATCACCGGCTACCGAGACCTGAGCCAAGATGAAATAAATCTGATGAATGAAATAAAACGGCACGCAGAAAAAACACAAGAATTGCTGAATCAGGTTGGTGATTTACGCACTCGCCAGAAAGAAAAACTCGAAGAACTGTTTGATCATCCTGTAGACGGTTTGGATTATCGTCAGATCGATGAGTCTCGTCGCTGCCTGGATCTGGCAAAAACTAATTTGCAGCAGGGTAATATGTGGTTCGTTCGAGCGGTGGCTTTGCCAAATTCGTTTTGAAGTGACAAATAACAAAAGACCTTTTTGCGGGATTCCGCATTAAGGTCAAACCCGCTCAATGATCACCGTAAATTAACCACCTTGGGCGTCGGTTTGGAAGCCTCACCGGCGCCATCAATCACCCATCGCAAATACTCCGTCCAGATCGCCATGCCCACCCGCTTCTCCCGGATGTAATCATACCGGTCATAGTGACGGCTGGAGATATCACTGATCGTGTGGTTCTGGAGCCTGTCCCTGATTTCCTTGGAGATACCGGCGTCCCCCATCAGCGTCTTGCAGGTGCGGCGCAGGTCGCGGGGGGTGAATTGTTCATAAAACGGGTTGGCGGGATCGTCATGGTTCTTTCCGTAGATTGGAATGAACTTGCGCAGGGAACAGGCTGCCGCGGAATCACTCATATGGTTATCAGTCATCAGACCGCCGCCCTGTCCACCAGCAAACAGGTGCCGACAATGGCCGGTAATAGGGGCCAGCTGGTCAAGGATCTGCAGAGACAGGTCAGATAACGGAATGACATGGTCCCGACCGGTCTTGCCTCCGGTCTTTGTCGATGCGGCAGGAATAACCAGCAAACTGTCTTTCCTGTCGATCCAGTCCCACTGCAATCGCAGCACTTCCATAGACCGCTGACCGGCCAGTGCCAGGAACAACTTGAAGTAATACATCATCACATGGGACATGGCCCCGCCGCTCCGGACATTCTTCCGGCTCTTGTAGCAGCCTGGCATGTCGTTCCAGAAATAATGCACCTCGGTTTCGGACAATGCCCGTTCCCCCACCCGCTCCCACTGCGTTTGCTTGGGAATACCCGACACCGGATTGAACGACAGACCGAAGGTGACAGATTTATCCAGATAGGTCAGCGGGTTGTTGTCCTGGTACAACCCGTGCTGGAAGGCGGCATGCAGCATCGATCGTACACGGTTGCTCTGCGTGGTGACCCCTTTCCTGATCATCTGGGCAATGATGTCGCGGATATCCGTCACGGTGATATCCCGCGCCAGTTTGTCCATCATTCGCGGGAAGGGTCGCGCCACATAACAATCCAAGGATTGCTCAACATTACTGATCGACCGCCGGTTATTGGCTTTCATCCAGCCAATATACGACGCCAGCAAATCAGCGAGCGTACCGTTCTGTGATTCAAGCAACGCCTGCCGCTCACGTTCACGACGCTGGTCTTCCTGTTCACGACGCTGGCCGTCCAGCCATTGCTGGGGATCGATACCGTCACGAAGCAACACACCGAACTCTTCCGCTTTCTTCCGTGCAGACTCCAGCGTAATGCCGGATTCTTTACGGCCTGAACGGTAGTTGCCGAGCTTGATCTTTTTCTTGCCAGAGAAGCTGTAGAAAAAATAGAACTCTTTGACGCCATTCGGTCGCACACGCAGTTTCAACCGACCGACGCCACGACGACTGGTGTCGTCACTGACCAGGTATTCCGCCGCCTTTGGTTTAAGGTTGCGGATCTCCTTATCTGTAAGCATGCCCTGTTCCCAAAATTGCCCCGCCAGTACACATCAGACAAAACCGTACCGGTAAAGTTTAATTACACGACCACGGATTGCAGTCCTCATATGCGGACAAGGTTCATCAGGGAATCATAGCAAACTATACAGTGGCTCCCTGACGTCACAAGGGTCATATCATACCGTATTTGGGGACACTTGTGGGGACACTTAGGCGAAGGCTACAGCGCTATTTATTGCATATAAAATAAACAACAAAACGCCCTCAAAATTTCTATCTCCTTGATTTACATATCTTTTTTTGATTCCTTTAATATGTAAAATATACGACAGAACAGGACTCCTAAGCGGCCGATCCAGGTTCGAGTCCTGGTAGGGACGCCATCAAATTCAAGCACTGACACAACCCACTGAATCGCAAGGCGATTAAATTCGACATTTGGGTATGCTTGTGGGAGCATTTAGCCGACGCTAAAAATTTTTCCTGCCTCAGTGCTTGACTCAGCAAGAACTTCAGCTCCGCCTGATTAATAAACCATACCCGCTCGATATACAGTCTTTGTACTATGCAGTAAGGATCAAAAAACGGTCTGTAACACAACTGCTGCAAAGTCAAACTGTGAGCGATAACCGAACAACCACAATCTGTTTATTGCTGCAATCTCAAAAAAACTCAAGCATTCTATTTTCACGACATATTCAAACATGCTTGGTTTGACTCGACAGTATCGCGCGCTGATCAGTTGCTCCCGATAACACGGCGTACTTGGCTTCCTCAATCTGCTTTTGAATATCCGCCATCATTTTCTCTTCAGCTTCCGTATCCCTGACAAACTGTGCGAACCATTTCTGGAACGCGGCTGGTGACATGGTTTCATTAGCCTCTACCGGTGATGGTGTCGCCGAAAGAGTCTCACCTGGCGCCTCATACCCCGCGGAATGCAACACTGCATCATGCAAAAAGACAGCAGCAACATCCTGAATATGCGCTTTACGATCAATCAACTGGATCAAATCATTATGTACCGTTTCACTGATAACACCGGTGGTCAATAATTCACCCGTCTGAGCTTTCAGCTCTGTCTTTTTTGAGTCAGGGTCATTAATGGGGATGCCATGTGGAGAAACGCGAGTTAAAAAAGCGACCTCATAGTCGTCCCGGAATTTTTCAATAGCAGCTGCACCTTCCTCACCATAACGCTCCTGGTAATAGTGCTTAATCTCTGTGTTCACAATATCCAGACGATGCTTCGCACTCTCAGCCTGCTGGATACCACTCACCATCAAAGGAATACCAACGGGTCCCAATAAAGCGCCAAACACCGCCTTCACAACCCCGCAAGACTTATCTTCCTGAGCACCATCCAGTCGCTCCAGCATCTCGACTGTCTTTTGCGCACTTTTTTCCTCTTTGCGCGCCTTGAGATCCTCCAGAATCTCAATCTGGTTCTTGATCTCAAGATCTTCCTTCTCAGCTTTTAACCCACTCAGTAATGATTCCAGCTGATCCGGAGATAAGGTACCAAGATAACTTACATCGGTTGACGTCGGTGGTGCCAAAAGCAAGCGGCCGCCATCCTGCCTTACGATACCATCCACTGGGTTTTCAGAGGACTGACTGAAACTCACTCCCTGACCAAGATTGCCTGCAGAAACGGTCGTCCGCCCAATCTGACCGGGAACAATCTCCTCCTGGGGCCTGACAGGCTGATTGCCCGAAGTTCCATCAATTCTTGCCATCAGCCTGCCTCCTGCATAGCCTGTAATGCCTGTTTAGCCAGTCCTAATTCCGCTCGTAATTGCGACTGATCACCACACGCCTCAATGGCCCGCTCAAACATATGCTGAGCCTGCACCATCTCACCGGATGCCTCATAAACCGATCCAAGTGCCAATAATGCGTGGGGATTTTGCGCATCCAGCGCAATCGCCTGTTCCAGTAGCGCTACGGCACTGACTGAATCTCCCAACGCAAACCGGCAGCATCCCAACCCCTGGAGATAACGGGGTTCAGTGTGATCATGCATACCCAGAAACAGAAACAGTGATTCCGCCTCCGCCATATGACCGGCTTCATAACGGGCATAAGCTAAGGCATGTATTGCGTCCAGCAATTGAGGATCAAACTTTTTGTGACTTGCTATGGTTTCACCATCCTTCAGACGCCCTAACAGTGGGGCATCCACCCCCAACGATGCTAACAACCCCCTTATCCCCGTCATTCAACATACCTCCCTGTCCGAGTGAAATAACGGCTGATTTCTATAAGGATATGTAGGCAGATAACCCTCAAGCTGATTAAAACGAAATCGCCCGGCAATTCGCTATTTCCAAATGCGCTAGTGATGGTTATTTCAGTATTAAAACGCACTGAATAGACGGCATTGAAATAAGCACCCAGCCAGTAATAACGATCGTCATAATCGTTACGTCTTTTCTATCCATTGACGGTAGAACAATATTCAAACCGGACTGAAACGGGCACAATAAGAACAACAATAAACAGACCTACCCGAATCCAGAAGAGCAAAGCAGGAGTCAAATCATGCAATCCCTGACAACCGCACTCGCCCTTGGCTGCATGGCATTCATGCTGTCCGCCTGCTCCAGTCTGCCTAATGACCATAATCTGGCCAGTTACGCCATGACAACCGGCGTCCAGAAACCCTTCAAAATCAATCACTATAATGCTGCCGTCTACGAGCCCGTGTATGTCCCTCGTGAAGATCCACTTGTACCCAAGAGGGATGCGGCCTATACACGCCTTGAGAACGTGATTAAGGTAACACTGGAAAGCAAAGGCCTGCATGAAGGTGAAATGACAGATAACACCATCCGGGTTCGATTCGGCCTGGCCTCTGAATACCTGCTGAGTGATGCAGAGTTGGCTTCAGCCATGGGACTGAACCCGGGACTGGTCACCAGTCAGGAAGACAGCAAACTTACCATCGGCATTACCCTGATCCGGGCCGACACAGACGAAATTCTCTGGAATGGCGCACTACAAGGGGTCATGCTGAAAGGCCTTGATCCTGAACAACGGGATCAGCGACTCAAACAGGCCGTTGCGACGCTGTTAAGTTCGCTATAAATACAAAAACAGGTGATGGCAGAACCAAACCCCTGCCATCACTCCCATCAACAATCAGCCATTAAAAGCTTCATAGACTGTAAAACCATCCCGTTTAACCAAAACATGGCAATGACCAAAAACCGCTTCAATAATCGGCGGATAACGCAGAAAACTGTTAGCCACAATTCGCAGGCGTCCTTTGGGTTTCAACAGTGACTTCGATTCCCTTAGAAATTGTTCGGTTGTTTCATACTGCGTTTTCACCCCTTCATGAAAAGGGGGATTGGAAACAATCGCATTAAAACGTCCACGGACGTTTTCCAAACCATCACTGGCAATAACCGCCACAGGATCAACCTCATTAATCCTACAGGTTTCACGGGTGGCTGCTAATGCCATGGCGTCATTATCAAGCAAGAACAGTCGGACACCTGGAAACCGCTTCGCTAACCACGCGCCCACAACGCCTGAGCCACAACCGAAGTCGAGAATGTCACCTTTAAAGCCCGCCTCCATGGTTTCCAACAGGAGTCGTGTACCGACATCCAAACGACCATGATTGAATACTCCCGGCAATGTCACGGCCTTGACACATACATCATGTAAAACCTCTTCAAACGAGGCTTTCCAATCGACAATAACAAACGGAGAAGGTTTAACCGTTGGCGTTAACACATACAGCGAACAGTGCCGGGCAGAATCAATTTTTTCAACATCTCCATATACAGCCAGCCGCTTTTGCCAGGACTTAATACCACTACTGTTTTCACCCACCAGTAACAAATGACCATTATCAGACAACAGTGGTAGGCTCATCGCCAAAAGGTAGTTCATGAACTCCCGGCTTTTCTGCAAATACACAATAATGGTATCCGGCTTTTCTTTCTGATCTGGAATGCATTCACCATAGGCAAGACATGCTTCATTGACACCAAGATCTGAAAGCCGTGAGCGAACCACCTCGCTGGTGGTATACACATTGACTGACGCCGCACCCTGCTGACTCAGCTGCGGTACAAAGTTATCGTTTTCTGGCTGAACAACGAGAATACGTTCAGCCTCCAGCGCATCACTGTTCTTAACCAGCAACTGGCTGGGATTCGTCAGCACATTCATACCGTACCCTGTCATCTCGCCCTGAAATTAATTACAACTTGTACAGACCAATCGCGGCCTGAAAAAGCGCCGTTTTATAACCGATCCCGGTAACACACACAAACGTCAGCGAATACACAACGGGTTACGTAGAATGACGAATTCAGCTAAACCCATGGCTCAGCTATAGTTGGCGGTATTTATACCGCGTCTGCCTCAGAGATTTCCCCATGCCACAGAAACCCATCCTGGTCGGTATTGCCGGCGCTTCAGCTTCCGGAAAAAGCCTATTGGCTGAAACCCTGGTTGAAGAACTGAAAAGCGAACACCTCAGCGTTATCTCCGAGGATTCCTATTACAAAGACCAGTCCCACCTGAGCATGGATGAACGTGTTCTGACCAACTACGATCACCCGGACGCGATCGACCACAACCTGATGCTGCAACATCTCCAGATGCTCAAGCAGGGGGAAGCCATCCAGGTTCCGACCTACGATTATTCCATCCATAACCGCACCAGCGAGACCCGCACCGTACGCCCTTCACGAGTGGTGATTTATGAAGGAATACTGCTGTTTGTCAACCCGGACGTCCGCAAGCAGTTTGACCTGCGCTTCTACATGGACACACCACTCGACATCTGCCTGATCCGCCGCCTGCAGCGGGATATTGTCAGCCGCGGGCGGGATATGGAGTCCGTCATCAGCCAGTACATGGAAACGGTCCGCCCAATGTTCCAGCAGTTTATCGAACCCTCACGCCAGCATGCCGACCTGATCATTCCCCGGGGTGGCAAAAACCGTATTGCCATGGATCTTATCAAGACCAAGATCAACACATTGATCAACTGATCCAACCGTAAACGACACAACCGGTGCGCGTGTAAAAGCATCGCACCGGTATCAGGACTGCAACCACTCGAACAGATCAAGCTCCATGCAATTCTCGACAATACGGGAAATATGTGGAAATGAACGCATATCAATATCCAGCCGCCCCGCCGTTACCACCAGCGGCACCAATACCAAATCAGCCATGGTGAGCTGCTCACCAAAACAGTAAGTCCCCGTCTGGGCCTGGTGAGCCAGCATAAACTCAAGCCGTGCCAGACCGGTTTCCAGCCAGTGACAAAACCAGAGCGCCTGCTCATCCCGGGGTATTTGCAAGCGGTTTTCCATATATCCCGAGACCCGCGCATGGGCATAAGGCTGGATATCACTGAAAATCAGCTGGGAAAAGCTACGAACCCTGGCACGCACCAGAGGCTGCTCCGGCAACAACGCCGGCTCAGGATAAGCATCCTCAAGGTATTCAAGGATTGCCATGGCCTGTGTCAGCTGCTGATCCCCCGTATCCAGCACCGGAGATTCATGCGCCCCTCCCTGGTAGTGCAGGCCGGCCAGATCGTCCGTGCCTGACTCAGCTATAACGTGGTCGATATCCTTGAACAGCAACGCCAGTCTGACCATCTGATCAGCAGGTGACACATTGCGGCTATACAGTTTCATCGCGGTACTCCTTGCCAGCAGCCTGTACGATAAATATTCAGCCTTCATCCACATGAGAAGACCATGGCAGGCGCCGGTTAAAAACTTTACAACGCAGAGTATTTCACTGATACTCCGCCCGTATAAGTGCCAGGCCAGATCAGTCAGGCGTGGCATCACTTATACGCTGAATAGCCGGCATTATAGTGCGCTATAGCCGGAAAGACTGATGGCTGCCAACGACGACACCAGCCCAACGTAAAGGCACAGAACTGTTCATGCGTGTAGAAAACGATATCAAGCTCGGCTTCAAGGATGTCCTGATTCGCCCCAAGCGATCCACCCTGAAGAGCCGATCCCAGGTCGATCTGAACCGCACTTTCCACTTCATGCATTCCGGGCGCGAGTGGCGTGGCGTCCCTGTCATTGCGGCCAATATGGACACTGTTGGCACCTTTGAAATGGCCAGCGCGCTGGCCCAACATGGCATGCTGACCGCCATTCACAAGCATTACACCGAAGAGCAGTGGAGCGAATACCTCAGTGATGCGACGGATGACTTTTATCACCGCATCATGGTCAGCAGTGGCACCTCCGACAGCGATTTTGAAAAACTGAATCGCATCCTGACAGCCCACCCCAAGCTCTATTTCATCTGCATTGACGTTGCCAATGGCTACTCTGAACACTTTGTCGCCTTTGTCGCCAAAGTACGCAAGGCATGGCCTGACAAAGTCATTATTGCTGGCAATGTCGTCACCGGGGAAATGGTAGAAGAGCTGTTACTGGGCGGCGCTGACGTGGTTAAGGTTGGCATTGGTCCTGGCTCTGTCTGCACCACCCGGGTTAAAACCGGCGTCGGTTACCCGCAACTTTCAGCCGTCATAGAGTGTGCCGATGCGGCACACGGTCTGGGTGGCCAGATTATCTCCGATGGCGGATGCACCTGTGCGGGAGATGTCGCGAAGGCCTTCGGTGGCGGCGCCGATTTCGTCATGTTGGGCGGCATGCTCGCTGGCCACGATGAGTCTGGCGGCGAACTGATTGAAGAGGATGGGGAGCAGTTCAAACTGTTCTATGGTATGAGTTCCGCTACCGCCATGGATAAGCACAGTGGTGGTGTGGCTGAATATCGCGCCTCGGAAGGTAAGACCGTCAAGATCCCCTATCGCGGCTCAATTGCCATCACCATACAGGATATTCTTGGAGGCACCCGCTCTGCCTGCACCTATGTTGGCGCAGCCCAGCTGAAGGAGCTGACCAAGCGCACCACCTTCATTCGTGTTCAGGAACAGGAAAACCGCATCTACACCTGATCCCCACAGATACAAAAAAGGCGATCTGATGATCGCCTTTTTTACTTAATAAATTGCCTGAATACCTTTATTGAGAAAGATACGCTGAAGATCCCTCAGCAGTTCCTCGGAGGGTGGTGTGACCTCTTCGAGCTCATAGATATCTTTCATCAGATCCCATTTATGCTTACCCAGCGAATGATAAGGCAGCAACTCAACCTTCTCGATATTATCCATGGGTGCAATAAACTCCGCCAGTTGTTCGGCATAGACAGGATCTGTTGTATAACCTTCTACAACCACATAGCGGATCCAGGTCGGCTTATTGATCTCCTGAAGATACCGCGCAAAGTCAAGTACACGCTCATTGCCAACGTACGTCAGTTTACGATGCAGGTCGTTGTCCATGTGCTTGATATCCAGCATGACAAGGTCGGTCTGTTCAAGCATGTCAACAATGGGGTTTGTCATACCTTTAACATAACCATTGGTATCCAGACAGGTATGAATCCCTTCCTTACGGCAGGCACGGAAGAGTTCGGCAACAAACTCTGGCTGAAGGCTGGGCTGTCCACCACTGACCGTGACTCCGCCCGATAGGAAGTGTTTCACAGCACGGATCTTTTCCATCAACTCGCCGACCGACACCACCTCGCCGTCTTTCATACCCCAGGTATCACGGTTATGGCAGTACCGGCAGCGCATGACACAGCCCTGCGTGAAAACAACAAACCGGATACCCGGTCCATCAACAGTTCCAAATGAGTCAGTTGAATGAATTCTGCCCAGCATGCCTGCTCCAGATAATGAGGTATGTCACGTCGACATCATTGTTGTCTGGTTTTACCGCGCGAGTCAGGCCAGTAAACAGGCCGCAGAGGCAGACAACAGTGCCGCAAGAATCAAATCTATTTGGGGATACTAAATAGTTTTTTAGGTTTTACTATCTGTACTAGCACCTAAGCAGAACTGGTTCACAGGAAAAGAGGTTTAGGCTGACAGCGTATTTCTACCCACCAGGAACAGGAATCACTGACTTGTTAAATCCGTTTCATAGACGACAACTATCACTTTATTCATTTAGCGTATAAAGACAGAAAAAAGCTAAAAAAAACAAGAAAAATCAACTCCAATTTAAGTAAACCTACCTATATTAGCTCTACTGGCCATTTACTAGTATTCGGCCCATAACGATTTTAATAGACACAGGATTCCCTTCGCTGGAGCGATATAATGAGCAAATACATGTATACCACGGTTTACGAAGAGTTTACTGGTATCAAGCCTCCCGAACCCAAAGAACATAAACCCAAAAGAAAGCGTGGTTACGGACACCCTTACCGTATGCGCCTGAATATGCAAAACAATACCGCTTCAGGCAATGAAAAACCGCAGCGTCATTTCAGTAATGAGTCAATGCCCCTGGAAAGCAGTGACTATAACACCGATTCTGACAGCTATATGGTCACCCCTTCAAGACCAAGGCAAGAGGAATCCCACTTCTCAATGAGTGATGCTGCTCCGCGCGTGACTTACAAGAAAAGACGTCATGTTGACCATGATGCCCGCTTCTAACCACTAGCCATTCATCTGATAGTTTTTCACGCGCGACAACCCTGAACAACATACCAGGCCCCAACTCTTGATTCTCAATTGAACAGAACGTTCTAGACGACACTGAAAGCAGACTCGTCACATCATAACGAAGCAGTGATCACACGGTGAAGAATCACCTGTTGGCAACAGACATGGAAAACCGATCAGAAGAAACGTGTAACCACCAAAAGACGGTGGTTACACGTCAAAGGTGGGTTAACCCAAAACGTACTTGATCATAACACCTGCAGCCACGGCCGAGCCGATCACACCGGCAACGTTTGGCCCCATGGCATGCATCAGCAGGAAGTTCTGGGGATTCGCTTCCAGGCCAACCTTATTGGACACCCGGGCAGCCATCGGTACCGCGGACACACCTGCAGAACCAATCAGCGGATTCACCTTGTTCTTGCTGATCAGGTTCAGCCCCTTGGCCATCAGGACGCCACTGGCCGTACCAATACAGAACGCCACAATGCCCAGACTGAGGATACCCAGGGTTTCAGCCTGCAGGAACTTGTCAGCCACCAGCTTTGAACCCACAGACAATCCCAGGAAGATGGTAACGATATTGATCAGTGCATTCTGTGCGGTATCAGACAGCCGATCCACCACGCCACACTCACGCATCAGGTTACCGAAGCAGAACATGCCCAGCAGTGGTGCCGCATCCGGCAACAACAGGGCAACCAGCACCAGCAACAGCAGCGGGAATACGATCTTCTCACGCTTACTGACAGGTCGCAGCTGTGTCATGGTGATACGGCGCTCTTCCTCGGTAGTCAGGGCACGCATAATCGGCGGCTGAATCAACGGTACCAGCGCCATATAGGAATAGGCGGACACCGCAATAGCCCCCAATAATTCCGGCGCCAGCATGCTGGACACGTAGATCGCTGTCGGGCCATCGGCACCACCGATGATACCGATCGCCGCAGCCTGTGCAACGGAGAAATCCATCACACCCAGCGCCGTCATCCCCAGTGCACCCAGTATGGTCGCAAAGATACCGAACTGCGCCGCAGCCCCAAGGAACAGGGTGCGCGGGTTAGCCAGCAGTGGACCGAAGTCTGTCATCGCACCGACACCCATGAAAATCACCAATGGTGCAATACCACTGGCAATGGCCACGGAGTAGAACTGGTAGAGCATACCGTTGCTGTACGTCAGGTTCTGTGCCAGCTGGGAAGCTGCCAGCTGAACCTCAGCCGGCGCCGAATGGTAAACATCCAGCAACTGCTTCACGGAATCAAACCCCACACCCAGCACACCGGCCATCGCCTCAATGTGTGCAGGGTTGGCCTTATGAATCAGCTGTTCAACCGCAGAATACGCCAGACCCGCTTCGGGTATGTTGGCAAGAATACCGCCTACTCCAATTGGCACCAGCAACAGTGGCTCAAAGTTTTTCCGTATCGCCAGAAACAGCAGGCCGAAACCTACCGCAATCATGACGAACTGCCCCAGAGTCAGGTTATACAGACCCGACCCGTACAGGAGTGATAACAGTTTTTCCATGGTGCACCCCTCAGGCCAGCATCAGCAGCGTATCGCCAACAACAACGGAATCACCTTCCTTGACGGATACCGAGCCCACCCTACCGGTACGGGGCGAACGCACTTCCGTTTCCATTTTCATGGCTTCCAGAATAATCAGTACATCCCCCTCCTGAACCTGCTGCCCTGGCTGGACATGTACCTTCCAGATATTCCCTGCCAAGGGGGCCGGCATGGGCTCGCCACCTGTAACCGGCGCACTGGCGGCAGTAGCCTGAACACCCGGCGCAACGGACACCGGCTTGATACCGGAGATATCCCCGCCATCGGCCACTTCCACCACATACTCCTGTCCACTGACTGTGACGGTATACACTTCAGGCTTACCGGATTCACGCGCCACCAGCTCCTGACCTGTCGGCGCAGGCTCAAAGGCATCGGGATTACCGCGATTTTCCAGGAACTTGATACCGATCTGCGGGAACAGCGTGACAGTCAGCACATCATCAATAGCATTCTCTGCCAGTGTGATGCCCTTCTCTTTCACCTGGGCATTCACTTCTTCTGTCAGACGGGCCATCTCGGGCTCCAGCACATCGGCCGGACGACAGGTAATGGGATCTGCGCCATCCAGCACCCGCGCCTGGAGTTCGCTGTTGAACGCTGCCGGTGCCGCACCATATTCACCCTTGAGAATGCCCTGGGTTTCTTTGGAAATGGTCTTGTAACGCTCGCCAGTCAGGACATTCAGTACAGCCTGGGTTCCGACGATTTGAGAGGTCGGCGTCACCAGCGGGATATAACCCAGGTCTTGTCGAACCTTCGGAATCTCTTTCAATACATCATCAAACTTATCTGCAGCGCCCTGCTCCTTGAGCTGGCTTTCCATATTGGTCAGCATGCCACCAGGCACCTGAGCAACAAGAATCCGCGAATCAATACCCCGCAGCGCACCTTCAAATTTGGCGTATTTTTTCCGGACATCCCGGAAATAGGCCGCAATCTCTTCCAGGGCGTTGATATTTAACCCTGTATCGCGATCGGTGCCCTGCAACGCAGCAACAATGGATTCGGTCGGCGAATGGCCATAGGTCATGGACATGGACGAAATCGCGGTATCGACACGATCAACCCCCGCCTCAATTGCCTTAAGAATGGTCATGGATGAAAGACCAGCAGTTGCATGACAGTGCAAATGAATGTCAAGACCGGTTTCCGCCTTCAGCCGTGACACCAGTTCATAGGCGTCATAAGGCGTCAGAATACCAGCCATATCCTTGATACAGAGCGAATCCGCTGACATATCTTCAATACGCTTGGCCAGATCAACCCACATACCGGTGTTGTGAACGGGACTGGTCGTATAAGAAATTGTTCCCTGCGCATGTGCACCCTGTGCCTTGACGGCCTTCATCGCCTGCTGCAGGTTACGGGGATCATTCATCGCATCGAAGACACGGAACACATCCATCCCGTTGGCGACGGCGCGTTCAACAAAGGTATCAACGACATCATCCGCATAATGGCGGTAGCCCAGCAGGTTTTGTCCACGCAGGAGCATCTGCTGTTTCGTGTTGGGCATTGCCTTTTTCAACGCACGCAGACGCTCCCACGGATCTTCACCCAGGAAACGGATGCAGCTGTCAAAGGTTGCGCCGCCCCAGGTTTCCAGGGACCAGAAACCCACCTGGTCCAGTTTTTCGGCGATGGGCAGCATGTCCTCAAGACGCAAACGGGTTGCAAAAAGAGATTGATGCGCATCGCGCAGCACCACATCAGTAATGCCTAGCGGTTTCTTGTTCTCAGACATTCGGTAACACTCCCCCTTGACTCGTTAACCTGACTACTGGCGACGCGCGCGATGCTGCTGAACCGCTTCATGAATCACGGCGAGCAGTACCGGATCACTTGCAGGGTCACCGATTGTCGCGACAGGAACCCTGGCAATAGCAGGTTCGGGTTCCTCCGGCTTCGTGGCCTGAATGATTTTTGACATGATGCTGGTCACAATGACCAGAAGGGTAAGGAATACGAAGACAAAGCCCATGCCGAACAGCATCAGGTTCACGCCTTCGCTCATGAGATCCGCTGGAGACATGGCGCTTCCTTATTTCGTTGTTATCGTTCGTGTCCGGGCGAATAAACGATACCTGACACACGACGTTTCACTTATTACACGGTCTTGAATTTCGGGGCCATTTTACCCGAATACCGGGGTCGCGCAATATTGACTGTATTTATACTTATTATCTGAGCATTTATTTCCATGATTCATGTCATGAATAGTGCAATCAATCATCACGCATTCATACGGCGCTTACCGTACCAATGACAGTTGTCTGTTTTGACAGGAGTGATAGAGTACCGCCCTTTTCCGCCACTGGAACGGTATCTGCCGATGCGACTTGTCCTCGCCCCGATGGAAGGGGTTGTCGATTACCTGATGCGCCAGCTGCTGACTGACAACGGCGCCTTTGACCTCTGCGTAACGGAATTTATCCGGATCACCAACACCCTGCTGCCTGAAGCCGTTTTCCTACGACTATGCCCTGAACTTAAAAACGGCGGCCACACGCGTGCAGGTACACCGGTTTTCATCCAGTTACTGGGTAATGACCCTGTTACCATGGCTGACAATGCCGCCCGCGCGGCAGAATTGGGCGCTCTCGGCATCGACATCAATTTTGGCTGTCCGGCTAAAACGGTTAATCGACACAAGGGTGGCGCAGCGTTATTGAAAGAACCGGACACCCTGCATCGCATCGTCCAGTCTGTTCGCCAGTCCGTCCCGGCACACATACCGGTTACGGCAAAAATGCGGCTCGGTTTCGAGGATAAATCCCTGGCCGTAGAGAACGCCGTCGCCATCGAGTCAGCTGGCGCTGACACCCTGACGATTCACGCCCGCACCAAAATTGAAGGATACCGACCACCCGCCCACTGGGAATGGATCGGTAAAATACGTGAACATGTCTCACTGAATATCATCGCTAATGGCGAGATCTGGTCCATTAACGACTATCAGCGCTGCAAAATGGCCAGCGGTTGCAGCGACATTATGATTGGTCGCGGCGCCATCGCCCAGCCGCTGCTCGCCACCCGACTGAAATCCCTGCAGGATACTGACAGCACCATGCCTGACTGGCTCGAAACCCGGGCATTACTGGTACAATTCGCACAAACGGTACTGCACAGCCCCCAGGAATACCTTGAGCATTGCAACATCCGCGAACCCGGCCGCTACCTGGCTGACCGTTGCAAGCAGTGGCTTGGTATGATGGTACGCTGCCACGAAGGGGCTGCGACCCTGTTTCAGCAGATCAAGCGGGAAACCTGTCCGGAAACCATCTATCGTACGCTACTGACTTAACAGCGGATCAACCAGCCGCCATTGACGATTTTGTTGCTATTGAGACTCAAGCCTTGCCAAGCACCCACAAGCCTGTAATCGAAACCGCCAGCATCCGCTGGAACGAGCGTGGACAACCGGTCTCCGATCATTATGACGATATCTATTTCTCAACCGAATCAGGCCCGGAGGAAACCCGGCACACCTTTATTAACCAGAACTTTCTTCCGGAACGGTTTGCCGCGTTAGAACCCGGCCAACATTTTGTTGTTGGTGAAACGGGCTTTGGCACAGGCCTCAATTTTCTCTGTACGTGGCAGTGTTTTGATCAACACGCCCCGGCAGATACCCGGCTGCATTTTATTTCTACCGAAAAATACCCTCTGACAACAGCAGACCTGGCGCAGGCCCTATCACTCTGGCCAGACCTGTCGGCCTACAGTCAGCCACTGGTCAACCATTATCCAGCGATGACTGCCGGCCAGCATCGGTTGGTTTTTGATAATGGCCGTATTGTACTGACACTACTCTGCGGCGATGTATTGAAAACGCTGCCGAACCTGGAAGCGTCGGTCGACGCCTGGTTTCTGGACGGGTTTGCTCCGGCAAAAAATCCCGATATGTGGCAACCTGAATTGTTCCAGTCACTGGCAAAGAAATCCGCCAGCGAAGCCACCTGTGCCACGTTTACAGCCGCAAGAGTGGTACGGGATGGATTAGAAAGTGCCGGATTCATAATCGAAAAAGTGCCGGGATTTGGCCGCAAACGGGATATGGTTCGTGGTCGTCTGACACAGGCAATTCCTTCGAATGATTCCCCAGTCTGGTTTCAGCAATCAAAAACAATGCATAACCAAAAGAATGCGCTGATTATCGGGGCAGGCATGGCTGGAACGGCAACTGCACGCTCACTTGCTGAACGTGGCTGGCAGGTACGGGTGATCGACTCCCACGACCAACCCGCCAGCGAAGCATCAGGCAATCCGCAAGGCATGCTGTATACGCGATTATCAGGCAACAGCACGGTATTAACGCGTTTTATCATGGAAGGTTACCTTTATACGCTCAGCCTGCTGAAACGGCTGGAATACCAGATAACCGCTGATGACACGCTGTGGCAAAATACTGGCCTGATTCAACTGGGTTTCAGCGAAAGCGAACAGAAACGCCAGCAGCGCATTCTGGAATCCGGCCAGTACCCTGAAGCCCTGTTACAAGGCCTGGACGATGAAGCACTCTCCTCACTGGCGGGCCTTCCCTTAAGCTCTTCCGGACTCTATTTCCCTGATGCAGGCTGGGTACATCCTCCTTCATTATGCAAACACCTGCTTGAACATCCCAATATTGAATTTATCGGCAACCTTCAGGTCACAAGCATTATGCATGGAGGTAACCAGTGGCACGTTCAAACAACATCCGGAACAACATTGAGTTCAGAAGCCATTGTGGTGGCTTGCGGCCACCTCTCTTCAAAACTGACACAAACCCAGTACCTGCCACTGAAAAGCATCCGGGGCCAGATTACACAAGTCCCCGCCACAAAAAGCAGCCAAAAGCTACAGACAGTGGTTTGTAGCGACGGCTATATTGCGCCTGCCTGGAACAATAGCCACACGCTTGGGGCAACCTTTAATTTCGATGATGATTCAACGGAATGCCGTCAACAGGATCACGACACTAATATAGAAAACCTGAAAACGTATACGCCCGGCATTTCCGATGCACTGATCGACTCAGAACTTGGTAAGGCACAACTGAACGGACGAGTGAGCTTCCGATGCACAACACCGGATTACCTGCCAGTTGTCGGCCCGGTAGTTGACGCTGACATTTTCAAAGAGCATTTCGCACCATTGCGAAAAAATGCCAAACACCGGTTTACTGACACTCCCGAACAACCGGCAGGTTTGTATATTACAACAGGCCATGGCTCGAGAGGATTGGTCACCGCTCCGCTAGCCGCGGAAATCCTGGCCGGCTACATTTGCAACGAACCCAGCCCCGTGCCACGTGATCAACGTCACGCCTTGCACCCGTCCAGATTCATGATCAGAGACCTCGTAAGAAACAAGGCATAATACAGTAATCGTTCTGCCATAAAACCATTGAGCCGACCTTCCGGTTGGCTCAAACGCATTTACAGACTACGGATTTGTATTCCCGGGATAACAAACGCCTACCCCTCCTAACCCACAATAACCACCAGGATTCTTGGCAAGATATTGCTGGTGATAATCCTCCGCATAATAGAATTCTCCAGATGAGAGAATTTCTGTTGCGATGACATTATTGCCAATGCCATTCAATGCTTGCTGATACGCCCGTAGTGACTGTTCGGCTTTATCTTTTTGCTCTGAACCGATGGTATAAATCGCTGAACGGTATTGGGTACCAATATCATTTCCCTGTCGCATCACCTGGGTGGGATCGTGATTTTCCCAGAATACGGCCAGCAATTGCTCGTAGCTGATTTGATCAGGATTAAAGATGACACGAACCACTTCAGCGTGACCCGTATAACCTGTGCAGACTTCTTCGTAAGCAGGGTTCGGGGTAAAGCCGCCGCTATACCCAACCATCGTGACATAGACACCGGGTTGCTTCCAAAACAGTCGTTCAGCTCCCCAAAAACATCCCATACCAAACACAGCGACATCGTATCCATCCAGCCAGGGAGGCGTCATGGCATGACCATTAACCCAATGTTTTTCACTGATCGTTAAAGGGCTATCGCGCCCGGGCAACGCCTCTTCCCTCGACACCAGCACAGTGATACCCGCCATTACCACACCTCCATTGATCGCATTACTTGGCTGCCGGCGCGCTCTGAACCTGTTCCATTGGAGGAACAACCAACTGTGGATCCAACCGAACCTGGTACCAGTTCAGGCGCCAGTCGAGATGAGCGCCGGTAACCCGGCCAGTTGCACCAACCTCCGCCACAGCTTGCCCCTGACGGACAAAATCACCTTCTTTAACCAAAGACTTACTTAGGTGCAGGAACGAACTGGTGATGCCATAGCCATGATCAATGATCATTGTACCGCCAGAGAAATACATATCCGGGTGATACAGGACAACACGGCCATCGGCAGGTGATTTGACGGGAGTACCGGTTGGCGCGGCAACATCAACACCAAAATGAGGGCGACGTGGTTCACCATTAAAGACGCGCTGACTGCCGTATACACCAGTCACCGGCCCAACCAAAGGCCAGATAAATCCGTCCAGAAAGGCATGAAGTTCAGAATCTACTTCCCGGGCTTTTCTTACGAGGCTATTTTCATGACGAACACGCTTTAAGTGGGCTTCAGATGGCGCCATATATTTTTGCGCAACACCTTCTATGCGCTGAACGGGATATTCACGCGCTTCCAGTTTCAGTGCCGTCTGAGTCTTTTTGCCATCCGGTGCAACCACTGTGTAAGACTGCTGCAATTCAGCATCACGCCCAAACCCCAGCACAAATTGCCCGGCAGCGGTAACAGGCACTTTTTTATCCCTGTAATAGACCTCGGAACCCGGCTGCACAGTGCCTTTGTACAAAGCCCCCTGCGTCAGCGGTTTGCTGCCGTCTGCCGAAGCCGTCAGGGCCTGCAACACAATAGCGGCAGCAAACACGCATTTATTCAGAATAGTCACACATACCCCCGGACATGACAGTAACCAGTATTACCCCTATAGTAAGAAAACTGGTTTAACACCACCAGACGGAGGTATCAACATGGATCTGTTTATACTCGCAGTGTCACTGCTACTTCCTGCAGTTTACGGCGCTGTCCTGCTCACCCCTCTCGCACTAGACACACACCACTATCAAAAAACCTTAAAACACAGAAACTAACCCTTTATCGTTACTGTGCAGCAAGCCTGCCTGTGTCAGGCATCGACAGGCTTGTTGCACTCCACACCATCTTTACAGCAGGTTGTGCTTGATATCAGGTACTGTGCATAATCTTGCGCAAACTGTCGCACTGCGGTCCAATCCGTGTATTCAATATCTTTGCTGGCATCCGTATTTCCGCCCGTCATCTTCATGATGAGCTGGATCATCACCCGATCAAACCAACGATAACGGCTATATAACAGCGACCCCGCCATGACACCGGTAAACCCAGGCTTCCAGGTTATCTTTGACAGAAATTTCTGCAAATAGGGATTCGTTTCGGGTCGATTCTTCTCCGGTTTCCGTGCAGTTAAATTCACACTGAAAAAGCCGGATGTGTGTGTATTCAGAAACGATTCATGCTGCCGGATGAAATCAAACACTTCTGGCAAGTGATGTCCATACCGTATCGGAGAACCTATGAGCACAGAGTTATAATGATTCAGGTTAACGACTGCATTTTCATTGATCGATTGGCATTGCACAATCAAACCCTGCTGGCTCAACTCAGCCGCAATGGCTTGTGCAATCTTTTTCGTCTGCCCGTCATGTGATGCATAAAGCAATAAATGTTCACTCATAGGATTCTCCAGCCACAACATCAACCGCTTAATTAAACAGCGTTGTACAGGAAAGACACTAATCGTTTATTTACCTGAATCAAATCAGCCGGATATAAGAACGAATAAAATCTATTTATTCGCAGACATAAAAAAAGCCCTGCATTTTAAATGCAGGGCTTTTTCTTTATGGCGGTGAGAGAGGGATTCGAACCCTCGATACGCGATTAACGTATACTCCCTTAGCAGGGGAGCGCCTTCAGCCACTCGGCCATCTCACCGTATGATTTCATTAAAAACCCGCAACTGGGCGGGTTAAAATGGCGCGTCCGGGAGGATTCGAACCTCCGACCGCCTGGTTCGTAGCCAGGTACTCTATCCAGCTGAGCTACGGACGCCTAGAATAAGACTTAACAAGAGAAAATCAAGAACTCTTTCACGTCGTCTTCGAACGTTTGATGTCCTGGCGGTGAGGGAGGGATTCGAACCCTCGATACGCGATTAACGTATACTCCCTTAGCAGGGGAGCGCCTTCAGCCACTCGGCCACCTCACCTCGGAATCGAGCGCTATATTACCAGATTCCCGACGTTTGCAAAGTGTTTTTTCAGACTGAACACTTCGACTTTAAAACCACGGCTCAGAACTGTTCTTCGCCTTCCTCTTCAACAACGTCATGAACCCAAGTCTGGCGATTGCCCGAGTGATGGCCGTCCCTATCTTCCTTCTCTTTCTGGATACGCTGATAGATTTCTTCACGGTGGACTGCCACTTCCTTCGGTGCATTGACGCCGATCCGCACCTGGTTACCCTTCACCCCAAGAACGGTCACCGTGACATCATCACCTACCATCAGGGTCTCACCAACACGGCGTGTCAGAATCAGCATTACAATCTCCTTGTCTCAAAACCAACAAACAATGATCGTCTATTCATCTGCCAGTTTGTGCTTGTCGAATTAATCAGCGCATACCACTTCACTGATTCAGCAGCCCTGTGCAGGACCCCCATGAATCAATCAGTGCCATATCACCGAAGCAATAAGATTAATACAGGTCTGAAGTTTGGCAACAGATTCTCGCATATTCCCTATTCTTCAAACACTCCGCTAACTTTCGGGAGCACCGCGCGGAGATAAATCCGCGCATGTCTCTGGCAATCTCCCTGTGCGACTATCCGGTCCGCACCATCATAGCTCACTATTCGTTATTCGTTGACGCAAATCCTGACAAACTATCCTGCGTAACAGCATCAAAATCACTGTGAAACGCTATCAGGCCAAGCCGCACCAATCCCTAACACACCGGGCAGACCGCCACGATCAGGCATGCGGTCTTACACCGTTTCCGCTATAGATCAAACTATGTACAGCGACAGTCTAATATCAACAACCGCTATTTCCATGAGTATTTGTACGGGACGAAAAACGCCGCGACGCATTACTCAGCGGTGGGTTCCTGGTCCAGCTCAAAGGCCGAATGCAAAGCCCTGACCGCCAACTCAAGGTACTTCTCCGCGATCACGACGGATACCTTGATCTCTGAAGTCGAGATAATCTGGATATTGATACCTTCCGCGGCCAGCGCCTCAAACATCCGCGTCGCGACGCCGGCATGGGACCGCATGCCAACACCGACGATAGACACCTTGGCAATCCGGTTGTCACCGTCAAACTCACGGGCACCCAGCTCATCCGAGGTATTACCCACCACGGCCAATGCTTTCTGGAAATCATTACGGTGTACGGTGAACGTGAAATCTGTGGATTTGTCATCGGCCACGTTCTGCACAATCATGTCGACTTCAACATTGGCCTTGCTGATAGGCCCCAGAATCCGGGAGGCAACGCCGGGGATATCAGGCACCCCCTTGATTGTCAGCTTGGCTTCATCCCGGTTAAAGGCAATTCCGGATACAACGGGCTGCTCCATCTCGTCCTGCTCCTCCAGTGTGATCAGTGTCCCGGGGCCATCCTCAAAACTGTGGAGCACCCGCAGGGTCACATTGTACTTACCGGCAAACTCCACCGCGCGAATCTGCAGAACCTTTGAGCCGAGGCTGGCCATTTCCAGCATCTCTTCAAAGGTAATTTTATCCAGACGTCGGGCGCCTTCAACAACACGGGGGTCAGTAGTATAGACACCGTCGACATCGGTATAGATCTGACACTCATCCGCCTCAAGGGCTGCCGCCAGTGCCACCGCCGTGGTATCGGAACCGCCACGACCCAAAGTCGTGATATTGCCTGCGCTGTCTACGCCCTGGAACCCGGCTACCACAACCACACGCCCGGCATCGAGATCCGCTCGAACCCCATCAGTATCAATGCTTTCTATACGGGCTTTGTTATGCTGACTGTCCGTTTTGATAGGCACCTGCCAGCCGGTGTAGGACGTAGCCGGGCAATTACGCCGGTTCAGCGCCATGGACAGGAGCGCAATGGTGACCTGCTCCCCGGTGGAAAGGATGACATCCAACTCCCTGGGGGTTGGCGTATCATGCATTTGATAGGCAAGATCGACGAGGCGGTTGGTTTCGCCAGACATGGCGGATACCACGACAACAATATCGTGCCCCTGTTCTCTGAATCGCTGTACTTTTTCCGCAATGGCTTCTATTCGCTCGACTGTGCCGACCGACGTGCCACCGAACTTCTGAACTAACAACGCCATATCGTAAGTACTTTTATTTATTAGCCGTGGGGAATGTACCACATCCCCCACGGGTCGAAACAGCCCTTGTTTCAGACTAACCCTGTGAACGGGTCAGCAATTCTGACTAGCTGGCCAGTTTATCCGCCACCCAGCCGCTGACGGATTCCAGTGCCGCCGGCAAAGCCTGCACATCGGAACCACCACCCTGGGCAAAATCAGGACGACCACCGCCCTTGCCACCCACCTGCTCTGCCACCATTTTGAGCAGATCACCGGCTTTCACACGGTCAGTCAGGTCCTTGGTCACACCAGCGGCCAGCGCCACCTTGTCACCATCGACGGCTGCCAGCATGACGATGCCGTTTTCCAGCTTGTTCTTGAGCTGGTCAACGGTATCCCGCAGGGATTTCGGATCCACACCGTCAAGGCGGGTTGCCAGCACACGGATGCCAGCCACTTCAACAGCACCGGCCACCAGATCAGTGCCCGCAGCAGACGCCAGCTTCTGCTTCAGTCGCTGAATCTCTTTTTCCAGCTCACGGTTACGGTCCACCAGCGTCTGAACTTTGCTGACCACGGATTCACGGCTGCCTTTTACGAGGCCTGCTACAGACTGGATACGCTGCTCCTGGTTTTCATACCAGGACTGCGCGGCTTCACCGGTCAATGCTTCAATCCGGCGAACACCGGCAGCAATACCGGTTTCTGCAACAACCACCAGGCTGCCAATATCACCGGTACGCTCAACATGGGTACCACCACATAGCTCCACAGAAAAGCCGCTAGTACCCATACTCAGAACACGGACTTCATCACCGTATTTCTCACCAAACAGGGCCATGGCACCGGCAGCCCGTGCCTGATCCATATCCATCAGTTCAGTTTTGACCGGCGTGTTGGAGCGAACCTGCTCATTAACGATCCGCTCAATCTGGCGCAGCTGTTCTGCGGAAACCGGCTCAAAGTGTGAGAAGTCAAAACGCAGACGTTCACTGTTGACCAGAGAGCCTTTCTGCTGAACATGATCACCCAGCACTTCACGCAGGGCGGCATGCAGCAAATGGGTGGCAGAGTGATTCCGAGCTGTCGCCATGCGTTTTTCAGCATTAACCATCGCACCCAGGCGCTCGCCCACACGAATCTCACCGGTTTCAACGATACCGTGGTGCAGGTGGTTATCGGATTCCTTGCGGGTATCATCCACTCGGAATGTACCGGTTTCTGTACGCAGAAGACCAACATCACCCACCTGACCGCCGGACTCGGCGTAGAACGGGGTACGCTCCATTACGATAACTGCTTTCTCACCCGCACCAACGGACTCAACCGGCTGGCCGTCACGGAACAGCGCCTTGACGATTTCTTCACCTTCCAGTGCGGTATAACCGGTGAACTCGGTCGCACCTTCAATCTTCAGGACATCGTTATAATCCATCCCGAACTGGCTGGCAGCACGTGCGAGGTTGCGCTGCTCTTCCATGCAGACTTCATAGCCGTCCATGTCCAGCGTCAGGCCACGCTCACGGGCGATATCGTGGGTCAGATCAACAGGGAAACCGTAGGTGTCATACAGGGTAAACACAGTTTTACCGGGAATTTCGGTACCGTCGATGTTTGCCAAGTCATCCTCAAGGATCTTCATTCCCTTGTCCAGCGTACGGGCAAACTGCTCTTCTTCCTTACGCAGAACACGCATCACGTGGTCTTTGCTTTCTGCCACTACATTCGCAGCATCGCCCATGGCTTCGATCAGCGCAGGCACCAGCTGGGCAAAGAACGGTTCACGTGCACCCAGTTTGTGTCCGTGACGGCAGGCACGACGAATAATACGGCGCAGGGTATAACCCCGACCATCGTTGGACGGCAGAATGCCATCAGCCACCAGGAAAGCGCAGGAACGGATATGGTCAGCAATAACACGCAGTGATGCGGTAGTAGTATCCGGGCAGTTCAGCAGACGACCGGCTTCAGCCAGCAGGGTCTGGAACAGGTCAATCTCGTAGTTGCTGTGTACGCCCTGCATTACAGCGGCGATACGCTCCAGGCCCATACCGGTATCAATGGATGGCTTCGGCAGCGGATGCATTTCACCATCAGCCGTCCGGTTAAACTGCATGAAAACCATGTTCCAGATTTCGATGTAGCGGTCGCCATCATCGTTCGGACCACCCGGCGGGTCACCGGCCACATTCGGGCCATGGTCATAGAACAGCTCACTGCACGGACCGCAAGGACCGGTATCACCCATAGACCAGAAGTTATCCTTCTCACCCAGGCGGGAGAAACGCTCAGGGCTGACTTTCATCTCTTTCAGCCAGATATCTTCCGCTTCCTGGTCATCCTTGTAGACGGTAACCCACAGTTTCTCTTCCGGAATACCCAGCTCAACAGTCAGGAACTCCCAGGCGAACTTGATGGCATCAGGCTTGAAATAATCACCAAAGCTGAAGTTACCCAGCATTTCAAAGAAGGTGTGATGACGGGCGGTGTAACCGACGTTTTCCAGGTCATTGTGCTTACCACCGGCACGGACACAACGCTGGGACGTGGTAGCACGGTTATAAGAGCGCTGCTCCCGGCCCAGGAACACATCCTTGAACTGGTTCATGCCCGCATTGGTAAACAACAGCGTCGGGTCATCATGGGGAACCAGCGAACTGCTTTCGACAATTTCATGTCCCTGCTTATTGAAATAACTCAGAAAAGCAGACCGTAATTCAGAACTTTTCATATCACCTTCCCGTCAGGGAGTCTCAAAATGGATAGATGTCAGGACTCTCACTGTTCTGACACCGAGAAATTCGCAAAATTCGCGCATTATATAACGACGAGCAACAGGCGGACAGCCACAGGCAATGAACTTGTGGAACCCTCCAACAGCCATTGCCTGAGCACATAACCTCGGAATTGAGCCGACAGACAATCATCTGCCGACCATTACATGGGTTGCGATTATCGCTTGATCGCTACCGATCAATCCAACCGTATAAACACGCAGGTAAACCCGTTACTTACCACGATCCGCCACGGATTCCAATAACGCAAACAGGCTGGAGGTATCCCAGCGCCCGCCACCCATCGACTGAACCTGGGCATATTGCTGGTCCACCATAGCGGTAACCGGCAGGCTCGAACCGTTTCTGCGCGCTTCTTCCAGACAAATAGAAAGGTCCTTGCGCATCCAGTCTACGGCAAAGCCATGTTCATATTCTCCCTGAAGCATGGTCTGGTAACGGTTCTCCATCTGCCAGGACTGGGCGGCGCCCTGGGAAATCACTTCAATCACCGCCGCCGGATCAAGACCGGCTTTACGGGCAAAATGCAAACCTTCAGACAACGCCTGAACCAGGCCGCCAATACATATCTGGTTAACCATCTTGGCCAGCTGCCCGGCACCGGTTTCACCCATTAGTTTCACACAGCGGGCATAGCTTTCTATAACAGGTGCCGCTCGCTCGAACGTTCCGGCATCGCCTCCTACCATCACGGTCAGCGCACCATTTTCAGCGCCCGCCTGACCGCCGGACACCGGCGCGTCCAGAAAACCCAACCGGGTTTCAGCGGCAATACCGGCCAATTCACGCGCAACAGAGGCTGATGCCGTGGTGTGGTCCACAAAGACTGCTCCTTCTTTCATGCCGGAAAAAGCGCCCTGCTCACCCAGGCAGATTTGCCGAAGATCATCATCATTGCCCACACAGGCAAACACAAAGTCTGCACCGGCCGCTGCGGCCGCCGGCGTTTCTGCGCCATGGCCCTGATACTCGCTGAGCCACTGCTCCCGACGCTGCGGTGTCCGGTTATAGACAGTCACCCGATAGCCTGCACCTGCCAGATGGCCGGCCATAGGATATCCCATCACTCCAAGCCCAATAAAAGCTACCTGACAGGTCATAACGCCACCCTTTCCACTGTTTTGATTACTGTTTGTGTTAACGCACCTTAATATCATGGTGCCGGGATGGCTGCCAGTTTCAGGCGATGAAAATTCTGATTAAAGAGGGAGAAACAGGTATGCAGCTGCTCAGATGCGGGTGTGTCACCCAACCAGCGGAGCGCCTCGATAGCGCTCTCTGCCGTACATAAATGTGCTTCATGCCGAACACGGCGCAACTGATACTCGGATATACATTCCGAACCGAGATCCAACACTGGCAAACCATGAAAATAAGGGCTGTGGTTATACATCTTTCTCGCCTGCTGCCAGGTAGCATCAATGAGAATAAACGCCGGCACTTTATCCTGTGGAATGCTGCCTGAGCTAACCAGCACGGCATCAGAATCGTGATAACGGGCATAGGCAGAGGGAAAAACCAGAATCGGGTAATACCGCGAGTCAGATAACAAACTTAACAATGTCTTATCCGGTTCCACTCGGCTCCATTTAGCGATGTAGCCTCCAGCCACACTACCGGCCAGCAGGTAACCTGTATTGGTCGCTTTAGCCTGTTCATTTTCATGCATCAGCAACCAGAAAACGGCCTTGCTGGCGACCACCGGTTTATCCGCACACAAACAGATGAACGGCGGCAACAAGCAAGTCTCACAGCGTTCCATCAACCTACAGACTCCATTATCTCTGAATACAGCAACTACTCATCATGCTCACGACCATCGACTACCGCCATGATGGTATCAATATTAAAGCCCCGGTATTGCAGGTAACGAACCCGCTTTGCTTTTTCCTTAGGGTCTTTTACCGGCGCGGTTCCAAATTTTTTCACGTTGACCTCACGCGCCTGCTGTTGCCAATCTTCATCAAAGGCCTCAAGCTGTATTGAAACCAGATCCGCTGCAATACCTTTTTGCAGCAGTTCCTGCTTGATTCTCACCGGCCCCAAGCCACGAGACACCCGGTTACGAACAAAACTTTCCGCAAAACGCTCATCTGATAACAGCCGATCCGCCTCAAGCGCGCCCAACACCACTTCCAGCATTTCCGGCGTCTCAGCCCGGCTGCGCAGCTTCTGCCAGAGTTCTTTCCGGCTATGTTCCCGGCGTGACAACAAATCCATTGCCGCCCGTCGCAGTTCTGTTTCAGAAGAAGACATAATCCATCCCATACAAAAACGGCGCTTACCCTGTTACAGGTAAACGCCGTAGCATTCAATTCAACTCAGAAAACTCAGGCCAGTGTCAGTTCTTCATTTTCTTCCGCGGCTTTTTCAGCTTTCTCTTCAGTCTGCGGTTCAGCAGACGTCAACAACTGGCGCCGGATTTCAGACTCAATCTCTTCCGCAATCGCCGGGTTATCCTGCAGGTATTGCGCGGCATTCGCCTTGCCCTGGCCAATCTTGTCACCTTTATAGGCGTACCAGGCACCGGATTTATCGACGAGCTTCAGCTTAACGCCCAGGTCAATGACCTCACCCATACGGTAGATACCCTTGCCGTAAAGGATCTGGAATTCAGCCTGACGGAATGGCGGCGACACCTTGTTCTTGACCACTTTTACGCGGGTCTCGTTACCGATGACTTCATCACCCTGCTTCACGGCACCGGTGCGACGGATATCCAGTCGGACACTGCTGTAGAATTTCAGGGCATTACCACCGGTGGTGGTTTCCGGGTTGCCGAACATGACGCCGATCTTCATCCGAATCTGGTTGATGAAGACCACCAGGCAGTTGGCCTGCTTGATGGAACCCGTCAGCTTACGGAGCGCCTGGCTCATCAGACGGGCCTGAAGACCGACGTGGGAATCCCCCATCTCGCCTTCAATTTCCGCTTTCGGCACCAGGGCCGCGACGGAGTCGACAATCACGACATCCACCGCACCGGAACGCACCAGCATATCGGTGATTTCCAGCGCCTGCTCACCGGTATCAGGCTGAGAGACATACAGGTCGTCAACATTGACACCCAGGCGACGGGCATACTCAGGATCCAGCGCATGTTCCGCATCCACAAAGGCACAGGTTGCGCCCTGCTTCTGGGCTTCTGCGATGACACTCAGCGTCAGGGTTGTCTTGCCTGATGACTCGGGACCATAGATTTCAACAACACGCCCCTTGGGCAGACCACCAATACCCAGCGCAATATCCAGCTGCAGGGAACCGGTCGAGATTGCCGGAATCGGTTCATGCTTCTGGTCACCCATGCGCATGACGGTGCCCTTGCCGAACTGTCGTTCAATCTGGCCAAGCGCCGCCTGTAACGCCTTTTTCTTGTTGTCATCCATCTGACGCACCCTCACAATTAACCCGACCTGCGCCGACTGGTACCTTTAACGGCAGCATCCAGCCCGCAACGCTAAAACAACTGTATACTTAAACAGTATTAAAACACACAATCTGATATTCGACTAGTCGACAATAAAATTTAATCAGCCTGCCCGTTTAACCAGCATTCTGTTCAGCCAAACGCAAGAAACCCGAGAGCGCTGTCACGACGGCCTGTTGCCGTATTGCAGAACGATTACCACTAAAATGGCAAACCTGCGTCTGCGTCGGCAACCCTTCCTGTGACCATGCCAGCCAGACGGTACCTACCGGCTTCTCAGGACTCCCGCCATCCGGCCCGGCAATGCCGCTGATTGCTACCGACAGCGCCGCACCCGCATTCCGGCGCGCGCCATCCGCCATTTCTGTGACTACCGGCTCACTGACCGCACCATGCTGCGCCAGTGTTTCCGCCTTCACGCCCAGCATCTGCTGTTTGGCCTCGTTGGCGTAGGATACATAACCATAGCCGAACCAGGCCGAGCTGCCAGCCACCGACGTTATGGCTTCCGCCACCCCGCCGCCCGTGCAGGATTCCGCTGTCGCTACCCGCCAGCCCTTTGCCAGTAATACCTGCCCCAGTTGCTGGGCGAGGTCTTCAATCTCTTGCTGCATAGCACCCACCGTACCTGCCGATCTTGCGATACCGCCTGCCTGGATTCTGAATCAGGCCACCGTATGATCGCGTGATGTAAAGCATCCGCCTTGTAAACCATCAATTACCATACCGCGTAAACTGTTCAGCACCAACGCTATTAATGAGATTTACGCCGCCTACCAACAGGAGCCGGACGTTTTATGCTATTTCTCTCAAGCTAACGAAATATTCATACAGGAACGAATCACAAACATTCCCGCACACGTTCAGGGTTCGACAACCACGGGCACAATTCACCCGCACGCCCATAACGTCGGGCAATACCCACGGCTTTATAAGGGTAACGTTCGGTCAGTCGCTGAAGACTGTCCTGCAGTGTCGCCTGCAAGGGCTGACTCAGCCAGTCATGATAATGCATACCCAGCAGCGCATTGTTTTCGAGCACCCGCTCTTCCCAGGGACCCAACTGATTGGCCCTGAACAACGCAGCCTCAAATTCCGGATCAATCAACGAAAACTGCGCCCTTGCCATCGCATAATCCGACCAGGCATAAGGCCATGCAGGCCGGAGGGCTATCGCATGATGCCAGGTATCCAGTAACGGATTCTCTTCGGCTGACTCACCATGATTCTCATCGCCGGCCTGGAGCAAACCATACTGCCGGCCCCAATCCTCGACACGGGCTTTCAACACCCATTGTTCAGGAGAATCCGGCAAAGCGGCCAACGCCTGTTCAGCGCCCTGCAGCGCAATAGCATAATTACGGGGCTTCAGCTGAAACTCATCCGGCTGTTTCTTCTGCTGCTCGTGCCAGAAATCGAGATACGCTTCCGTCTGGTTATTAAAGGCGCCCGCCTTGACCAACTGCATGGCATCTGCCGCCGCCATCACCAGTAGTACCAGACCCGCTGCCACGACAAAAATATTGACCAGTCGGCGCTGATTCATCTGTACCTTCATGCACCTTCTCCAAACAGGGTCGCTGTCAGCTGGCGAGGCAAGTGTTCCGTTAATAGTTGACGAGTTTCCACGCCATACCAGTCATCCAATACCGTCGCAGCAGCGCCCATCGCCGGCGGACGCCTGACCGCATGGTGAGCATCAGACGCAACAAACTGAACCAGTTCACGATCCAGCAACCACCGTGCCGTCTCCTGTGCCTGACGACCAAAGTGACCGGCAACCGACCCCGCCGTCACCTGAAACAGGACGCCCCGTTCCACCAGCTTCAAACTGCGCTCCGGATGACGCATCAATTCCTTGTTCCTTTCCGGATGCGCAATCACCGCTCGAACGTTCTGACGCTGCAACCAGGCCAGCAGGTTATCCATACCCATTGGCAGGTTTTGGTGGGGCATTTCCAGCAGCACACAATCACTGCCCTCCCACTGCCCGAGCATCGGCACCTTTCCCCGGCGCAGCTGCACCATAAACTCATCACTGATCCGAACCTCTGCCGCCATCGCCAGCGACACAGGCAAGGACGCTTCGACTGCCGCCTGCTGCAGGGCATCGAATGCCGGCCGGATAGTATCAATATCATTGTCATAACGACCGGCATGCATATGGGGCGTACAGACCACATGGGTAATGCCATCGTCAACAGCAAGGTTCAGCAACGCCAGGGCGTCAGCCATGACGGCAGCCCCGTCATCAATACCGGGAATGATGTGGTTATGAATATCAATCATGGATGAAACGGCAGCAGGTTCTTAGAAAAAAACGGTGCGAAGCGTACCGTTTATTGATGGAAAGCGAAATAAGGAGAGACAGCGAAGACTGCGTCAGACAACACCACTCTGAAGCGTGTGCTGAAAAGCTTAACAAACCGTAAAAGGCACAAAAGCGTCTATAACTAAAAAGAACACCAAAGATACCGAAAGCGCAGAGGGAATGCCTTTTATGCCGTATCTTTCCGAAAGGAATCACCAACAAAGGTCAGTGCTTACTCAAGGATTTTTTTTGTTTCTTTTGACACTGATGTCGGAGGTTACAACGGGAGAAACAACGTCAGCCTGCCAGCATGGTGATCGTTACATTCTGGGCAACCGGGAAATGACTCACCAGATCGACCATCACGCCGTCAACCTGACCACACTGATTGACTCCGGCTCAACCCTCTCCTCCATGGATGCACGGGACATTGAAATTAAAACCCATACCAATGGTTCTCGCTGGGTGTACTTCAATATCCCGAAGGATGACCATCAGGCGCAGATGCTGCGGTTGGTCAAACCCCTGAAACGTTATGCCTGGATACAGACCCACAGTGGCAAACCAATCAAACGCCCTGTCATAGAAACCGCCATTTCACTCGGCCCCATAACGACCACAACCGCTTTCAGCCTGACAGAACGCTCCGCGTTTAATGAAAAAATCCTGCTCGGTAAAAACACGCTGGATGGCATTGCGCTGATCGACCCATCAAACGATTACCTGCTGCAACACGACTGCCTCTGACCTCACCGTTTTACCCTGGCGCCCATCAACATCGCCGTCCTGCTTTAGCGGTTGGCAGATGTCGCGCCAAAACGCCTATTGCCAACAACACGACAAACAGTGCCGCATTGGCGGGAATCTGGAGGTTAAAGTCCACCGTCGAATGGATCAACAATGCCACCAGCCCCATGGCGGCACCAAACCCCATTCCGATATAAAGCCGGTTGCGCCGCTGCCTCATGGCCTGAATGGCCTGCCATAAGCCAAACACCACAGAAAAGACCAGTAACAGGAAAGCGGGCACACCAAATTCCAGGGGAAACTGCAGATAATCGTTATGGGCCAGATCGAAGAAACCACGCCAGGTGCCGTCATGATAAGCAGGTAACGTCGTATAAAAACTGCCTGCACCGGAGCCTGTCAAAACAAAATCACCGATGATCACCAGAGACACCGGATTCACATCCGCACGTAACTCTGTATCCATCCGCGTCTGCTCAATACGCTCAACCACTTTATCGAGACCGAACCACTGGCTGACAATCACCGTGTCGATCACAATCAAACTCAGGAACAGGATAATCATTCCACGGGAAAGCGTTTTCCGGCAGACCGCATAAAGGAAACCCGTCGCCAGCAGACTGGAGAAAAAGGCCGTATTCCCCATGCGGGAACGCGACATCACCAGTCCAATCACCATAGCCGCAAGAATCGCCCGCAACAGCACCTTGCTGCTCATGAGCGTTTTCAGCGTATTGCGTAACCATTCCATCCGGTCCCGCGCACGCGTCTCCTGCAACTGCGACACCAGCAATCCAATCCCAATAGCCATTGCCATTTCCAGGTGCCCGGCAAAGTTGTTCCGGTTTACGAAGGTCCCTGTGGCAACCCCCCGCCCTGCTTCCTTGTCGATGAAAAAGCTCCATTCCAATCCAGACAAGGTGCTGAGCACACCAAAAACTGCCTGAAAACCGCCCCCGGCAACAATCGCCCATGCCAACCATTTCAAACGCCGCTGATCGTTAACCAGCAACAAGGCCAGTGCAAACAACAGTGCGTAAGCCAGCGTCAGCATCGCATGCAGGTGTGAAGCAAAAGGATCGAGAGAAAGCGAAAAGGCATCCGGTAACGTCTGCCCCAGTGCGGTGGCGGCATCCACCTGAAATTGGTACGCAACCGGTGACAACCCTTGCACCATGGAGGCCGGCAAAGAGAGGGACTGTATTTCCAACCAACCCGCGACCAATAACAGCGCAGCCAGTATCGGCAGACCTTTTCGGAAACCCGGCGTCAGGTTCACAGCCTTGAAGGCGTATCCCACCAGCCAGAACGCAGCCAGCACAAACACCAGTATCTGGAGTATTCCCATGGCCCATTCCGGCTTACTGCCAAAGGGCAGCGGCAACCAGAGCAGAACAAACAACAGGCAATAGAACAGGAAATTGCTGTAGCGGGTATCAGTCATCAGGGGATTTGCCAGGGGATAAACGCGGGCGCCGATAATACCTTGCACACCCGTTAGCGTGAAGGTGATGAAGTCAAAAGTGTATGGATTCGACGGTAAGTTTCACGCAGCCCTTCAAACACGATGGCGCCCATCACACTGGCGGCCAGGTCATCCAGGTGGAATTCCCGCGTTGGCGTCAGGGTCTGAACCAGTTCCAGCCCAAGTCCAAGCGCCACCATCAGCAATAAACGGCGATGGACCGGCACCGCTGGCCAGGATTGCCAGATTAACCCGCCCAATACAAAGAAAGCCGCAATATGGCGCAGCTTGTCACTGAACTGCATGAACGGCTGCCAGGGAGAGAACGTCGCCAGCCAGCCAATCACCGGCAGGACGATTAATAAAAGACAGCGGGCAATCACTACCCGCCGTTTATTACGATCTATTCCTCCGCCGACACGGTGTTGCGATGAATCCGTCACTCGCCGGCCCGGTAAAAGTGGTCATAGCAGTAATTGGTCGCGTCGATAAACCCTTCTGCATATTCTGGTTTACTTGAACACCGATTCTGGTCTACTTGAACACCCCCGTCACCTTACGTATTGGCGAGCCTGATTTT